>CBFGVZ010000285.1:0-3586 GCA_965652315.1 uncultured Saprospiraceae bacterium
CACACTTACACCTCAAAAATTCCATTCCGGATGGCATACAATACCAATCCCACCCGACTTCGGACCCCGAGCCGGTGGAATAATGATTCACGGTAACCATCGATAGTTTTGGGGCTAAGGAACATCTCTGCCGCTATTTCTTTATAAGTCTTCTGGGTACAGGCCAGTCTCATGAAAATCAATTCATTCTCTTTAAAATCCAATTTCTCCGAATGACCTTTTTCCTGGATTGAAGAAACGAGAGAATTGGTTACATTCTCTGAATAATAAAACCCTCTGGAGGCCACTTCGGTCAGGGCGCGTTCCAGGATCAAGGGACTGATATCCTTGATCAGGTAACCCTTAGCCCCTGCGCGTAACATGCGGATGATATGCGCTTCATCATCATTCATGGACAGTCCGACCACCTTGATTGCGGGGAAGTGTTCCGACAGATACTGAGTCGCTTCGACTCCATCCATGACAGGCATATTAATGTCCATCAAAATGATATCGGGATGATGGGGGGTGGATGAAATTCTATCAATGCATTCCTGACCGTTTTTACAGAAATACAGCACTTCAAAATCCTTGAATTTACTGACCAGGTCCCCCAGAGCTCTGGAGAAAAGCAAATGGTCATCGACTATCACAACGGTGTTCATTTATGGGTTCTTTTAGGTCATATTTAAATCATCCATATCACCATATCGATTGTTAATTACGGCTGAGTGCGGGTAAATCAACCGTATAATGGTACCTTTTTCTACCTGTGAAATCAGCTCGATATCGGCACCGATCATCTGCGCCCGGTTGTGCATATTCAGCAATCCCGACCCTTTGTTTTTCCAATTGATATCCTCAATACCCACCCCGTCATCTCTGGCCATAATATACAAATTTTTCCGATCACTTTTAATTTCTACCCAAATATTTTTAGCCTGAGCGTGCCGGATGGTATTGGAAAAAAATTCCTGTAGAATTCTGAACAGAATCAAATGGTCCTTATCGTGTTCCAACAAACTTTCGTTGTGGTAAGTAAAATGGGTATCAAGTATTGCCCAACGCTGATAACGCTTCAGATCGATCTCGATGGCTTCAATCAATCCAAAGTTTTGAAAATGATCTTTGTTGAGTGTACGGGACAAAGCCCGAACCTCTGTGATGGAGGTGCTGATCAAATCCTGTACCTCTGCCAATCCCCCCTGCGGGTCTCCATCCTGATCCATCACCATACTCAGTTTGATCTTGATTGACGAAAGTATTTGTCCCAGATTATCATGCAACTCCATTCCGATGTATTGGAGTGTATGTTCCTGGATTTCCATCTGAGAGGTCAGGTAGGTTTTTTCAAGTTCTTCACGGATGTGTTCTTTTTCACGGATGAATCGGTTTTTCCGTTTTTGAATATAAACAAAAAACACAATAAAACCGGCGGCCATTAAGAGAATTACGAGCGTTGAAACGATTATAATAAGTTGTATTTCTTCTGACCCCATAATAATCCGATTAAAAAACTGCAGTGCAGTATGATGTTCAATATCAGCAAAAATACATTATAAATCATTCCGGTATGGTCCAGGACATTGCCCATAATCATGATGGGGATAACGCTGGCAAAGAAAAAAAGGAATCCCACCGATACCCAAAAAAGCAAACCACGTTGGATGATGAGAATTTTATCAGAATGTAGCACTTCATTGAAGTGCATAAAAATGGCGATAATCAGTCCGATTGCCCCAAAAATAAAGGTATAGGACTGGAAAGCCAGCGTAAAAGACTGGAACAGCAAGGAATTGAACACGGCAAAAATGAGAAAGATCAGAACCAACCAAATCAGGAACCTCCGGGACCGGTGGTTGCTCAGAAATCTCCTATACCACCATATTAAAAGGGGAAATTCCAGAATCACGAAAACGTTGTATAGCCATAGGTTGGGGGTCTTCAAAAAGACAGGCAAAATCATTCCTCCTATTTCTAATGCCACCACAGCCCAAAGATATACCAGAAAATATCGTAATGGATTGTGCCGGTATTTATGATAAGTAACAGTAGCCACCACGGCCACCAGGACTTCCATACCGAAAATCAGGTTACTCTCCATGCCCTATTTTAAAACATTATTACAGATGAATCCCACCGAATCAGTCAATGACCGGAGGTTTACCCATTTTTCCGAAATTCATAAACGAACTTTCTTCGGAGGAACTTTCCATCGACATCATCATTTTGCGACCGACTTTTGAGTCTTCTCCTTCGGTGTCACGGGCAAGCCGAAGCAGTTCATTCAAATCCACCGGCACGCCATTCCTTACATACAAAGGATCAAAAGCTTCGTCCTCCCCATTCCGGTTTTTGTACGTGGGAATAAATAAAACCGTCTGTTGTCCCCGATCATCTGCATCAGACGGATAGACAGCATTCACAACTCGTAATCCGGTAACCTCGATGCCTTTCAGCCCGGCCAACCCTTTCACGAATTGAATATAATTCTCGATTGACTCTATTGAGAATTGGTAGGATTGGACCGGAGTAAAATCGACCTGTCCCGGATTGGCCCTGAATCTTTCATAATTGTGAATGCAATGTGCTGCTTTTGACATAGAGAGCAGGTTCTGTCTGGATTTTGATTTCATAACAATTTGTATTTTATAATAATTTAATAAAGCATCAGTGACGGAAATGATTCCGGAAAGGTAGACCATGTGTATCAAATAATTTCCATCCAAACAGGGGATTTTTCCCCTTTGTTTTGGGGATAAACCAGCGCACGGGATCGTTCCAATTACCGTATTTTTAGCATTCTTATCCATTGAAACTACCAACTAATCACCGGCTCGGGTATGGGACATCATCCCGTCACCCGGTGGGTAAAATCCTGGCTGCTGTCTCCCCTTTCCGGCAGTCAGGATTTTTAATCTAATGGCATTTCAAAAGTTTTTTGGATTAAAACATCGGATCGCCCAAAAATTGTCCATGGTATTATATTATTGAAGGAGGATGACCAACCGAATGACTTATTATAGAGGATTATGCCCCGCCCATACGGCCTATTATGCAAATGTCATCGTTATAATAGTGATGGGTGGAGTCCATCGGTAGATACACCACAAATAGCGTGTTGCTTCCTCCTGCACTGACCTCTTTAGCAAAAGAAAAAAAGGTTCCTATTAAGCTCAAACCCAGCCAGGACAGGGTGTTGACGAATGTGTGATCTGCTCTTAGGACTGGAGACCGCTACGATAACCTGTACTTCCGGGTTAATGACCTCCTCCGGCCATTGTACTATTTCTCCGTATATATTCTGGCCTGCTTTTTTATCATTCTCGGTGGCCCAATATAATGGGATATCAATCTTCTGGAACAGTTTTAACAATCGTTTCCCTTTCCGGCCTGCACCCCAGATCACAACAGGCGCCCCAGGGTTGTAGCAGAATCGGAGGAAATAATGCACCTTGATCTCATAGAACAACTGATCTGCGTATTCTTTTTTGGTCCGACTGGCTCGCCCCGGCCAATCGCGCCAACAGTGGACCACTTCGGTCGCTCCGACCGCCTTCATACCATGAACATACATCCGAAAAACCAGATCATAATCCTCCGGATA
>CBFGVZ010000286.1:0-3583 GCA_965652315.1 uncultured Saprospiraceae bacterium
GGATTCCAATTTTCCATTGAACTTTTCAAATACCTGCTTTTTTTCGGGCAAATACTGGGCATTTTGGCGTTCCCAGTTTTCCAAATAAAAATAAAATATTTCTTCGTTGCCATCCTCTTCGAGCCACTGGCTGATGCTTGCATTTTCCAAAGGGGTAGTCAACCCGGAGAAATACTTGAATAATATTGATTTATCGATTTTCGTACTCATACTTATGGCGATGATGATTAAATAACTTACCTGATCGTAATTATCTCTGCCCAACTATCCCTCTTCCGTGGAAAAATGGCGTTCACAATTCGTGCTTCGTTACAGTTTTTCGTTTCTTATAAATATTCGTAATAATGACAATGCTTTACTGATGTGGGCTTCTACTGTTCGTATCGAGATATCTTGCAATTCAGCTATTTCTTTATGGGATTTGTTTTCATACCGACTCATCAAAAAAACCTTTTTACACATAGGAGGCAATTGATCAATGCATCGCTGGATTTTTTGATAGAACTGGTCATACATCATTTGCTCATCAGGCCTCAAAGCATCAATTGCAGCGTTATGTTCATCAGCGAGTTGTAAGGTGGGCCTTAACTCCCGCTTAATCATATTCATAGCACGATTGCGAACAGCCCGGAACAAATAGGTCCGAAAAGAAGTATTGACCTTCTTAAATTGCTTTTTCTGCCAAAATTCCCGAAAGACATCCGCTACTACATCTTCGGCGTATTCTTTGGAGTATACATACCGTATGGCATGGCTGCACATGGGTGCGTAATAATGGTCAAAAAGCAAGGTACATCCCAGCCATGCGTCCTTATTGAATGCTTTCCGTAAGAAAAGTTCATTGTCATGAATCAGAGTAGATTTTCCCTCATCTGATCCTTCCTTAACATTTCTTCCATTAAAAGATAATCCCGAAAGATCTGTAGTCAATTCATTTTTATTCCATCTCGGCTCTGTCGACATTTTCCACTCTTTTTATTTTTGAAACCGAATTTCACGGCTTCTTAATAGGTAAGGAACATAAATAAGGATCAACACGTAGTCAAAAGTGGAGAAATTTTAAAATATTTTTTTGGAATGGATCTTTTACATCGTTTTGATCATCTTGAAGGATACAGTGGAGCTGCCCAAACTATTCGAAGTTGTCCTATCTAATTGAAATAGGGCTTTTATAACAGGTTTACCCATCATTATTTCGGGATTGACTTCTATGTAAGGATGCTTTACATTCTTCTACTTTGTGAAATTAAGAACCATTAAGATTTAATCGAAGAAATGCGAAAATCAATGACCACCCACCTCTAGCGCTATTTCATCACCAAAAATAAAGCGTATGCCTAAAGGGGGTAACCCCGGTAATATAAATGGATTCTCCATCCTGTTTTGGCAGCATGCCCCGCATTTGAGCCCATTGATGTTCCATTTTACCGGGGCCTACCTTAAGTACATCGCCCTGGTTATGGAATTCAGCATGGCCCTCTTTCAGAAAGTAGCTATTTGCATTGTTGAGGTCTTCTACGGTTCCGGAAAGCAAATCTCCGGATCGAAAACTCATCTCACAGGATACCGGTACATTATCCGTTCCGGATATCTCCATATCCAATTGAACCTTTTGATTGCCTGGTGTGATTGTGACCTTATAATTCATGGTCTGCAATTCGCTCATCTCGCGGTCCTTCCTGGGGTATTCAATCCATCCGTTAACTCCTGTGGTCTGATCCTCAGGAATGGGTTGGTAATATCCATGCGTGATGGATTTACGGAGTATAATTTTGTCCCCTTCTATGGAGACATCTTCTGGTATAAACTGCCCTTTATCTCCAAAAAAAGCTGCAGCCAGCCGGATTGATTGCAGGGCAACTTTTCCTTTCATAAGTATCATGAAGGTCGGATTGTGCTCTATAACAGAAAGATCCATATTTCCATTCCGGAAACGGATTACACCGGAATGCCGGAAATATTTAAAATACGCCGCAGGGAGCGGAGCGTGAGCAGGGAGGTTGTTTTGATATTCTTCAAACTCGAAAAAATAAGGAATATAACTGACGATGCTGCTCAGCATTTTATCTTCGATCAGTCGGCAAACAGAAGAGAACTGTCCATTCTGATCCGCCACGGCAAAATAACGGTAAGCCAGATAATACCGACTCACATATCCCACGGTGGATTTATCCTGCCGGTCGGACGCTTCGGTCAATACTTCACCATCATTGGGTAGGATATAGTAAAGCGTCATTTCGAGGTTCTTTCGCACTATGTCTAAAAACTCTTTTCTATCCAGAATATTTCCAATAGCTAAAAACATATTGTCGCAAATAGGGGAATATATGCTGACGCTTTGCTCGTGATATTGGCCATCTTCGTCCTGGTCAATACCTTCTGCCAACCATTCTTCCATGCGATCAATATACGACTGGCGGGCATCGATGGAAAAAACCCTGGCCAGCGCAGCACTGACCACCCACCGATGATTGGCCGTGTGTATCCCACCCACTAGAAATGCTTCGCCTGCCCTCAGGATAAAAGTCTTCAATTTGTCCAACAGTGAATCCAACTTCGCGTCATCCAGCCGCGTCATCATTTTATATACCGGTACCAGGTCATTCACGATAAAAGCGGTATCGGGGGTGGAATGGAAATTGGTAGAATACAGGTCAATAGTTCCATCCTTGTACTGGATCCTCAGCATGCAATCCAGTGCAGATTCTATATCAGCCCTAAGTGAATCAGAATCGTGGAATCTGGACTTCTTTGAAAAATACGCAATGCATCCACGCACTACGAAGGCGCTGGTGCTGTGTGCATTGGGAATGTCATACTGGTTGACATACCCTCCGTGCCATTTCGATGTGGGATTATCTATCTTGTTCTCCCATAATTGGTTAACCGTATCGTCATTAAGCGGTATTAATTTTGAAAGCAGTGTGGAAAAATCATTTCCAGTCGTGGCTTCCGGCCAAATAAAACCCGATGAGGGGAGTATTGCCATCCCCGCCATGGAGGTGGCACTCGATTTTAGAAACGATCTTCTTTTAATGGGCATGGTTTTAATTTTTGCAGTAAATCTATGCAGATGATTGAAGATTAATAAATATCTGTGGCATTAATTGGAAAAGAATACATAGATACCTGGAAATGAATGATAAGCGACTATTACGCTTTCGGAACTTTGGTAAGGAACCAGGTATTATAATATGAATTACGAACTTGGATTATCTGTATGGGAATAATACGTGGTTATCTCAGGTAAAAATTTCAGGAAAACTAATATTCCAAAGATAGATACTCCGATGGCGAATACTGAAGATATTATTTCCCTTACTGAGCTCTTTAAACCGAGTAAAACAGGGGTGAAAATTAAAAAACAAAAAAAGATTATTATCAACCAATTTCGTTGTGTTCTCATCGATATTATTTTCCTCTTCCCTGAAATGTGAAAAAAATATCCGGTGAAGATGACCAATACCATGCTAACAGGGGCAACAATATCTTTAATCCCTTCCGTCCATTCCATATTCTAGTGATCCTGACATTAAATTCGTGATATGTATGACGAGGTTAGGGCAACACCCAAATGATCCTA
>CBFGVZ010000287.1:0-3560 GCA_965652315.1 uncultured Saprospiraceae bacterium
CCCAGTTCGGATTTTTCCAGTGCAATGTTCCCCTGCCGTGCGATGGCGATGGCTTCGTCCAGCGTCAGATCGGTATTCTGGCCATTTGTTATCGTAAAATATTGTAAAAATACCAGGATGATCAGGAAAAGGCGCCATACCGCACTATTCTGAAATATGGACGAAAACAGGGTCGATATTTTGGTCAGGTGATTCATTTCAGTCGGATTTTGGACCGGTTTTCATAAGCGCTCATATCGGAAAGGATGACCTTTTCTCCTGGTTCCAATCCGCTGATGATTTCCACGCGTTCGGTGGTTCGCATACCCGTTTCCACCTGTCGGGCTATGGCTTCCGCACCACTGATAACGAATAGTTTTTGGCTTTTCCCGCTTCGGATACCCGGTCCGTTGGGCAGGTACAACCCATTTTCCTTCATATCGGTCACGATCCGTACGTCGACTTCCATATTGGGCCGGAGACTCTCGGATTCCGGATTTTCGAGTGCGATACGGAACTGGATGGCATTGTTCTCCACGGCTGGAAGGATCTGATCGATGGTGCCTTTGAGTAACTGTCGTCCAATTCGAACCTGAACGGGCAATCCTATTTTTATTCTTCCTGTGTGCATATCAGATACCTGCCCTTCGATGGTATAACTGTTCAGGTTAGCAATCCGGACGAGGGGGCTGCCTTCGGTTACCTGATTCCCAATGTTGTTGTCGATCCAGGTAATGACCCCTTCCACCGGAGCTTTCACAGTGGCCAGGTTGATTTTTTTCTGGATTTCGGATAGCCGGATTTTCTGTATGGAAGTCTGGATTCGTTCATTGAGCAAGTCCGATTCGATCGAGGCCTTGCGGTATTCGAGTTCGTTGACCAATTTTTCCTTTTCAAGGCGGGCGATGGCCAGGTTTTGTCGGGCTTTTTCGACTTCTTCCTGGGTAGAACCACCGATCTTGAGTAAGCGCTGGGCGTCGGAAAGAAGGGCTTCAAAATTTTGAACCTGGAGGTCTTTGATCCGGTCGTCCAGTTCTATGTCGCGGATATTTTTCTCCAGTTCCAGTTTGAGTCTGGTTACGTTGTTTTGCTTGAGTTCAAGCTCATTATTCAATTGCCGGTAATCCAGTTCGGCAAATTCCGTTTCCAATAAGAGGATGGTTTCGCCCGGCTCCACTCTGGTGCCATTGATCAATAGAACCTGTTCGATCCGCGTGTTCAACGGGCTGATTAGCGTCAATTCGGACGAGGGCTTGACCAATCCGCTGGCCGTGATGGAGTTTTCGATGGGGCCGTATTGGGCTGTTCCCGTGATCAATTGGGAAAGGCCCACGGGCCGGTTGAGCAGGGATCGTGTACCCCAGAATGCCAATACGATAAACGTGATGGTGCCAATAGCGATCAACACCTTGATCAGGGTTTTCCGGCGGTGGTAAGTCTGTTCCAGTGGTTTGTCCATGCCATTTTACCGTACCACTTTCCTGCCAAAAATCAAACTATTGATTATGAGCACCTAACGCATACGAAATAAAAAAATATTGTTCGTTTTCGAACAGTAGGTGTGCGGTTTTGGACGACGTGCGTTTGGTGTCTTTCATTGCCTGAGGGCTTCGTCCGTTTGGCGTGTGTGGGTGTGTGATGAAAGAAGTGATCTGCTTTATCCAAATCGTAAATCCAGAAATCGTCAATTAATTCATTCTGTTTCTTTTTCCAGGTACTGCAATCCTATTCGAGCCCCGAACCAAAGTACCATGCCTATCGCCATCAGCACCAGGTGAAGTTTAAAATAAATTGCCCCGGAAAAGACCAGAATGGACGGCAGGATCGTCAGCAGCAGGCCCAGACCTGCAAATATCTTGAGGAGTGTGGGAATACAGGAATTTTGAACATCGGACTTGCTCATAGTTTCGTGTTTTTTGTGATCATAATGGCACAGGCTCATTGGCTTTCTGCATCCATTTGCCCATAATAATATAGATTAGAACCGCCAGAAACCAGCCGGGAAGACCCAGAAAGTATATTTCCCAACCCAACCCCCAGGACATGGCCATACAAAAACCGAGCGTCAGCAACCAGGTCCAGGCTGCAGCCTGATTGAAAACAATATTCCGGTTTCTGGCCCATTCCTGGGTCAGTCCCAACCGGGGATAAAAATAAAAATCCACAAATATGATGGCGCCCATTGGCATCAGGATCAGCCCATACAAGGCTACAAATTCCAGTAATTTCATCACCAGGGCGGGAAAACAGGCTGCCAAAGTGGTGACCAGGCCCACGATCAGGGTGATTTTCCAGGTCTTAAATCGGGGAAAAATGGACTGTACAGCCAGTCCGGCACGGTATATCGTTGGATTGGCGGTGGTCCAGCCGGCAATAATCACGCAAATCGCACCAGCTATTCCCGCTGCATAATAGGCGATAGGACCCGGGGCAAACTCCAGGGAACCCTGGCTTTGATGCAGAAATAGCGCATAAAGAATTCCCGAGGCCAACCACGCAATGTAGTGCCCTACAAACATCCCTCCCGCTGAAGCGAATCCATACTGCCATTTTTTGGCATATCGTAGAATGGAAAGGTCGGCCATTCCGATGTGCATGGCCATATTGGTGAACCAACTGAAAAAGATGACATGCCACAAGGTGAATTTGGACTGACCTTCGAGAACCTGTCCGGTCCAGATTCGTTCTTTGGCTACGTCCCAGAAATCTCCGATTCGATTGACGCCGAGCTCTGGTAAAACCGCTAAAGCTGCTCCAATGAATACCAAAATCATCCAGGGGGCTGCAATGTTGGCAAATTTGGCTACCTGATCGTAACCGAGCATCGCCACTATCGTCGTCAGTGCTCCAACTCCAAAGACAATAATGACCCACAGAACACTGGTGGGCAGCCAGTCATTGAGCGTCGGCATAGGTAGGTTGAATGGTATGCCCACCGCAGTCGCAGACACTGCGATCATCGAACCGGCCAGAAAACAAAACATCAACGCATTCACGATGTTGTAGATTCCAGTCAGCCGTTTTCCGCAGATCTTTTCCAGCTTGTAATACAGCGTCACCCGCTCCTTCACTGCAACCGGAGCTACGATATAAGCCCAGCTCAGCACAGCCAGAATATTTCCAATCAACAATCCAAATACCAGGTCAAAAGCGGTGACTCCATGAACCACAAACAACGGTCCTATGACAAATTCGGTACCAGCGGTATGCTCCCCGGCGTACATGCCGAGAAAACTACGCAATCCCTTTCTTTTGTGGGGCGGAACGGGTTCACGCTCAAATTCCGTGACCTGGTTGAGTCTTTCCTGAAATTTTTGAAACATGGTGCTGGTGTTGAAGTAGGTTTTACTGAAGTCATACCTGTTCGGACTTTCCAAACAAGCACGAATCTGAAGGTTAAATTAGGAATAATTTTGCAAAAGAACCGTATATCCAACCTTATGTAAGGTGAAAATTATTATTTCAGAACCCTGGGGGACGGAGCTCCAGCTCCAACAAAATAGAAGGGGATAGAACGCAGATGACGCGGATCTATATGATTTTCGCGGATTTTTTTCATGGAATACAACTGGGAATTGGAG
>CBFGVZ010000288.1:0-3504 GCA_965652315.1 uncultured Saprospiraceae bacterium
ATTCAAACATAAATTAGATGCATTTATAAGGTATGAATGTTCACTTTAACTTGTTTTCATTTCTTTGAAAATACCCTCAATGATAATACGGCATCATATGCATTTTTTAGGAATATGAGTTACAGGGCGGTTTTCTTTTTCAGCAGTAAAGTTTTCTTGTTGACGATTAGATTTTCGTTTCTATTTCTCTTATAGGCAATTGTAAAAAGTATGGCTATCAGAATGGTCAAACCCCTGAAAATATTTGCGTTTGCATCGCCTAATGCTGAACTATCCACTTCAAATAAATTCCACGATAGGTTCATCAAAGTGTGTGTCAAAATGGGAACCCATAAATTGTAATTCCATTCCACATACAACCAGGCGAAAAATACAGCGCCGGATAATGTAATCATAAATATACCAACTAATTCACTTATGTTTTGACTTTGGTATAAATGCCCGAAAGCAAAAATCAACGCACCCAAAAGAATAGAAGGGATAAATCCCAGGCTTGTTTTTTTAAACACCTGCCCAAACAGAAACCCTCTAAAATAGAGTTCTTCCATAAAACCTGCTATTAGAGTTCCTGCTATCAACTGCTCAAAATCTATTTGTGGGCTCATTTCAAAAAAGAAAAAGCCACCAAAAAACATGGGCAACGTGAATACTATACTAGCCCATGCTGCGGTAAATATTCCTGTAGAAATTCCAAGACTTTTTAAAATGTTGGTCGTAGGGTCTATTATAAAAGTCCCTATGAAAATAGGAATACCGGCGATAAAATAGGTCAGAATATAGCTCACCAAACCTTGTGGAATAACGGTGTCAAGTCCAGCCTTAATAGATCTAAAATTTGAGAAAAGAAGATAATAAGCCGTAAAACTTAAAGCGGTAATAATGAGTACTCTTTTTGTCTGAGTTGATTTCATTGATTGCTCTGTTCGTTTACCTCGTCGTTATAAAATCCCATATAACGATCAGGGAAAAGTATAGTGCAGGATTTTGGAGCGATTCATTGTCTGAATACCGAAAAGCTTCTCAGGCGCAAAATTCTCAATTTTATGCGTTCTGCCTGCAGTACGCGAAGTTACTGGAAATCATGAAAGTTCTTAATTGCGTACCACCAGTGATCTACAGGTCCTGCCCTGTTTTTTGAGTTTTTATTCATCATGGCTACATCACCAAACCCAGACCGATCGCTATCCATACATACACCGCCGGATGGTGGTCCGCCAGACCATTTCGAATCACCTTGAGCGCATGGACCAAATGATTCTTGGCTGTATTGGGCGAAATCTTGAGGTGGTTGGCGATTTCCTCCAGGGAAAGCCCGTCCCGACGACTCAGGATGTACACTTCTTTTTGACGCGGCGATAACAACTCCAGCAAGGACTCGATTTCGTGTTCCAATTCTTTCTTGTAAATATCGAGGAGGACGACGTTGGAGCGCCGTTCCATATGGTGCCATACGGTCTGCTGGTATTTTTTCTCGGTGGCCAACTTTCGGTAGTGATCCGTCAAGTGGTTGCGGGCCAATGTATACAGCCAGGCATCGATGTTGTCGATGTCTGTCATATCGTGCCGCCGGACCCAAAACTTGATAAACACATCCTGGGTCAGGTCTTCGGCCAGCGCAGGAATCTTGACGTGTTTCAGAAAAAATTGATAGAGAAATTCTCTGTACGCGGCATAAATCTCCTTCATCTTCACCTTGTTTTTTGGTTTAAATGGCGAAGAACAATCTTGAAAATCTCATGAAGTGCACGGGCAAGATAAGATATTGGATGAACAAAAACAAAAAAAATGTAAAAGGGATAGTCCCGAATAGGAGGTTCTACGTCAAACCATATGAAACCAGGTGAAGACGGTCGATTTGAGAATCTGAAGTGCGTTGATCTAAAATTTGACTTTCATCGAATATTCAAGAAATGAGCGAAATAAGCAAACAGCAGTTTAAAAATTTACTGGACAAGTACCGGTCCAATACGCTGACCGAGCAGGAGTACGATATATTTCTCCAATTGCTGGAGGATGAAGGATCCCGAATGGGCGAGGTGATTGACGATCAAGCCCGAAAGGACTGGCAAGGATCCAAAGAATTGTTGAAAGAAATCATGGATGAACAACCCGCACCACGAAGGTCATTCAAAGCGTGGAAGTTGATACCCCGGATCGCTGCGGCGGTGATACTCATGTGCACGGTTTGGGTGTTTTGGCCGGATTCGACACCGGACGATCTCGTATTTGAGACGGATTACGGGGAAACCCGAAACATCGAATTGCCCGACGGCAGCCGCGTCCTGCTCAATGCCAATTCCAGGATCGTATGGAAAGGAACCTGGTCCGAGGTAGGACATCGTTCGGTGACCCTGCAGGGAGAAGCATTTTTCGAAGTCGTGAAGACGGACGATATGCATTTTGAGGTGGCTACGCCAGACCTCACGGTCGATGTGCTCGGCACAGAGTTTAACGTACGGTCCCGGGGTACCGAGACCAATGTGTACCTGAAGGAAGGCAAGGTACGGCTGGAAATCAACAGCCCGGACATCCAGAATCTGGAAATGGTGCCCGGTGATTTTGTGCAATACGACCACCTCGCGAAGAACTTAAAGTCTACTACTCATCATAGTTTGCAGGATAAAGCCTCCTGGGTGGATGGCATGCTGGATTTTCAGGATGAAAGCGTGCCACAAATCCTGCAGGAATTTGAGAATTTATACGGAAAGACGTTTCGGATCGAGAATGAAATTTTGCTGGACAAGCGAATGGATGTGTCGCTTCCCTATGCAGACTGGAATCTGGTCCGAAAAGCATTGGAGATTGCCCTGGATGTGGAGTTTACCTCTTCCCGGGATACCATCATTGTGAAATAACAAAACCAAAATTATGAAAACAGGTTTACCGATTCATTTTTTACTGTTCCTGCTGTTGCTGATTCCCGGCCACATCCAGGCAGATACCGATCACACCGCTCCCATACAGGATGATCTGCTTCAGATTATTCGGGATATCAGTCAGCGGTATGACGTACATTTTACCTACGACCGGGAGATTGTCGAAGACGTGGAGATCGAAGCGTACACACCTGAAAACTACGTGAGCGTAGATGATGCGCTGAGCAGTGTGTTGGCGGGGACCAACCTCAAGTACGTCATGCTGGAGATGAAGTACGTCATCATTTATCAGGACGATGCGGAGGGTATGCAGTCCCTGGAACAAATGGTGGAAGTGCTGGAAAAAATAATTCATCAGAAAAAGTCCAAGCGATTGGTTGCTTCGCTGGATTTGCTCAAAAGCTCTTCCGAATTGAACCGGATTCGGTTGGAAAAGCACAGAATGGTCTTAAATGTATCGGGTGTAGTGAAGGATCAGTATGGCCAGCCCCTGATTGGGGTGAACGTATTGGTGGAAGGAACCAGCCAGGGCACGGCAACGGACCTGGAAGGTCAGTTCTTGTTGGAAGATGTGGATGAAAATGCGACCCTGGTGTTTTCTTACGTAGGCTATCAGACCCAGGAATTT
>CBFGVZ010000289.1:0-3451 GCA_965652315.1 uncultured Saprospiraceae bacterium
GATCTGGGAACCGGGACGGGGTGTATACCCATCACCCTGAAAAAGAAAAGGCCGCAATGGACCGTCGCGGGACTGGATCTCAATGATGAGACGCTGAATGTGGCCCGTGAAAATGGAGTAAATTTCGGTACCCAGGTAGAATGGTTGAGGAGAAATATCCTGGAATTGCCGGAAAGTTATCTGCAATCGTACGATCTTGTCATCAGCAATCCCCCCTATATCTCGCCGCTGGAACGCTCCGGTCTCGATCCCAATGTACGCATGTACGAACCCCATGAGGCATTGTTTACCGATGACCTGGAAGGACTGGAATTCTACAAAGCAATTGCCCGTCTGGGGCGCAAGATGCCCAACGGCGCGAAGCTCTATCTGGAAATACACGAAAATGCAAGTCTACGCGTAACCACAATATTTGAATCAATTCCTGAATATGCGTCAGTCGTGATTCATCGGGATATGCAGGGAAAAGACCGGATCGTGGAGGTGATTCGAAACTGATGAATTATCCAGGTTAACTCGAATCATTCATCACATACAGTCTGTAAAAGTTGCATGATATTGAATATCAAATTATTATTGTCCCAAAATTGAGGACTCCTTGAAATAGTTCACTATGTCGGAGCCTACCCACCTTAAATGGGGACATTTAGGTTCCTTCATCAATAATGACCTGAGCTTCATTGGTCTTCGACTACATTCGGTCAGGCCTCGCATCTACATAAAACAAATACCAGGCATAATCCGGGCTAAAGGCCAGGGCTGTCCCATACGGATTCCCTCTGGTTATCGTAATTTTACAGGATAAAGTCAAATAGGATGAACACGAAATTGATAATCATAAATCAACTATTATGAAACGGATTTTACTTGCATGGTTCTTGTTTCTGGCCTTGACGGTGGATATACATACTCAGACGATAACCGGGACCATTCTTGATGCCGGGACCAACGAACCCATGGTCGGAGCTACGGTGTGGGAGGAAGGGACATCCAACGGGTCCGTGACCGACATGAACGGCATATTCTCCCTGAAACTCGAAAAAACACCTACGTCGATCGTGTGTTCCTATGTTGGGTATGAAACCAAAACCATTTCCATTTCGTCAAGCGTCAATACGGAACTGGGAACAATATTGCTGAGCGAAAGTGTCTTTGGTCTGGATGAAGTCGTCATTACAGGCGTCATGGACATTGTGAAGGACCGTCGCACCCCTGTAGCAGTATCCACGATCACTGGTGCCGAGATCCGGACCAAAGCCGTCGGAAACGTCGAATTACCCGAAATTGCCAAATCCACCCCTTCCATATATGTGGCCAATCAGGCTGGTGGATATGGAGACGCGGAGGTCTGGACACGGGGATTTGATCAGACCAATACCGCTTTTCTGCTCAACGGACAGCCGATCAATGGAATGGAAGATGGCCGTATATATTGGTCCAATTGGTCGGGACTAACTGATGTGGCCAGTGCCATTCAGATTCAAAGGGGACTCGGCGCTTCCAAACTGGCTATATCATCCGTGGGCGGTACCTGGAATTTTATCATGAAAGCCACCGATATGACCCAGGGCGGGACGATATCCACTACGATAGGAAACAACAATTACAATAAAATCGGTGCATCGTACAGCACCGGGCTGATCAATGACAAGTGGGGCCTGACGGTGCTATTTTCCAACTGGTCCGGGGATGGCTGGGGGCACGGTACCCGTGGGAACGGACAGACCTATTTCATATCCGCCGGATACCAACCAGCCGACAATCATTCGATTAATTTTCTCATTACGGGTGCACCCCAAAAACACGATCAGAAATATGCTAACAGTATTTCCAGTCATTATAATGCAGAGGGAGACCTGGACCCCCGATACAACAGCAACTGGGGTATCTATGACGGCCGGTATTACACCGAACGGACCAATTATTACCACAAGCCCATTGTAAACCTCAACTGGGACTGGACGATCGATGACAGATCTTCCTTCTCAACGGTATTGTACGGATCACTGGGACGGGGTGGGGGTACCGGTGGTCTGGGTGGCCCATTGACCCGGACCGAATCCGGCCAGATTGATTTTGACGCTACTGCAGCAAATCCTGATTCTGATTACGTGAGAAGATCTTCGATCAACAACCACAATTGGCTGGGAGGCGTGCTGAAGTATGAAAATGGCATATCCGACAACTTAAATTTGAGCGTAGGAGCCGATTTGAGAAGATACTACGGGGATCATTTTATGCAGGTGGTGAATTTGTTGGGTAAAGCTGGTTTTGAACAAGGTGGTATTCCTGCGTATCCCAATGGTTACACCGCGAAAAACCAATATAAAGCCAATCCCTGGGCAGCCATTTTCAATTTTGCCAGGCGAGGGGACAGAATCGTGTACAATAGCGCAGAAACCATCCGGTATGCAGGGGGATTCGGGCAACTGGAACTGACCAAAAACAATTTCACTGCCTACATTCAAGGGGCGATTTCTGCACAGGATCACATCCGGCATGAGTACTTTTATGAAACACCCTCCAATGAAGACTCAGAAAAAGTGGTCAACAGCGGTTTTAATGTCAAGACCGGATTGAGCTATTCCCTCCACAACCATCATTTGTTTTTTGCAAATGCAGGCCTTTATTCCCGACAACCGTTTCACGATGTGGTTTTTACCGAAAACTCAAATACAGTGAACGAAAACACCAACAACGAGGATATCCTTGGACTGGAACTCGGATACAAATTCACACTGGCTGATTTTTCTGCCAATATCAACGTGTACCGGACCTCCTGGAACAACCGGGTAGAATTGAATGTGCTGGAAGTGCAACCGGATGGTACGACACGGCTGACCAATAACAACCTATACACCGCCATCGGTCCGGCTCCTTATGAGTTGCTATTTCAGAATCAACTTCACACCGGGCTGGAAATTGACCTGGGATGGAACGTGAGTGATAATCTCAGGTTCAAAGGTTTTGCCTCACTTGGCAACTGGGAGGTGATCGGAGACCGGGACGTGGAACTCTATGACGGCGCCGGTGTGCGTCAGAAAGTGGATGATTTTGTAGTATCGGGCGATGATGTAAAGGTAGGTGGTGCTCCTCAGACTTCGTTTGGGATCGGAGCCAACTGGAAAATCCGGCCACACCTCACTGCAGAAGCCAACTACCTTTACTACGACAATCTGTACGCCAACAATGGCGGGATCAAATTGCCCTCATACGGACTGATGGATCTGAATCTGACCTATGCACTTCCACTGAGTAATGGCGACGTCCTGCAGGTGATCGGGAATATTTACAACCTTTTCGATGAGTTGTATATATCCAAAGCCTCCTCTTCCATCGAAGCCAGCGGCAGTGAATCGGGCAATTGGAACGGCATCAATAAAGAAAACGTAGTGATGTTTGGCAAAACCCGGACAGCCAATATTACGATCCGGTATTCATTTTAAAAACA
>CBFGVZ010000290.1:0-3445 GCA_965652315.1 uncultured Saprospiraceae bacterium
GCCGAACACACGGCACCAAAAATAAACGAAATGGCAATCAATGGATGTGAATCTTCCGATGTACTCCCGCTATACAATAACAATGCGCTGACTACTATTACAAAAAAAGCCAAAACCCGGTATTCCGCTTTCAGGAAAGCCATCGCTCCTTTCCCAATGTTCCCCGCGATCATGGCCATGCGTTCTGTACCTACGTCCTGCTTTGAGACCCAGGTCGATCTCCAGTACATGTAAATGAGTCCCAATATCCCAAAAACCGGGATAATTAACGTAATTGTTTGTCCCATATAGAAAACAGATTTAGTCGATTAAATTTAAAGTCGGTAAAAGTACCACTTTATTTGGGGTTGTGCAAGGAAATAAAATTTCTTTCCGATCGGATATATGCAGCCAATACCGGTGATGAAACACCGGATAATTCTTTTTAAAATGACTTGTTGAAATAAAAGAGTTGTTGGTAATGAGCCTGACCATCATCTCGGGTGGTCCGGAACGCAAAATATCCGGATACCGGATGATCGAAATGAATCAACTGATCACCGTATTGAAGCACTCCGGACTGAATGTTGCGTCCCCACATATCCACGATCTCATATGCCATGGGCTGTGGTTCCCGGTTGTGAATGATCAGATCACGCCGGACCAGCGTATTGATCAATCGAACATCCGCTGTCAATGGAGCCAATCGGTTACTGGTCATAGGACATAGTAATTCCTGGATCAGCGTCAGTCCCGTATCCAATACGACGAGCAACCGGTCACGATACATCGGATTATCGTCATAAATATTTTCGTGTTCTCCACCTTCGAAAGTATATAAATAGGAGGCAATGCCCTGTTCTACCAGTCTTTCATCGATTGGTTTACTCCCATAAAGATTAATAAAACCATTGGCCAGACCATAATCATAAAAAACAATCGAATCCTGGTCACCGTGAATGGATATCAGAGGGGGCTCTCCTGTTTCGATCCATGCCGTATCATAAATTCCCCCACTCATATTGAGTCCATAGGCAATCCCGTATTCGTCCGATTCCGTCTCAAATAATCCGCCGTTTTCCTCAAAGGCCTGAGCGAGAAAATCCGGCAATACATCGTCTTTGTCTATATACAGGCGATGTAATGCAATAATGGCTCCCGCAGAGCCTCCACCGATGATCAGATTCTGGACATCAATCCTTGGAAAACCTGCTTTTCCATTTTCCCGAACTACAAATTCGATCGCTGTCTGCAGGTCCAACATGGCTTTAACGACCACATCGAGAATATCCGTATCATAGGGCAGACCTGCAAGGGAATAAGGCCAGGTTCGGTATCCCACGGAGGCCACTACAAATCCTTTGGATACCATCAGCCTTGAAATTTCTTCCATTCCACTTTTGTCCCCCAGTTCTGAGATAAAGGATCCTCCATGTAGGAGGATCATCATGGGTTGGACTTCATGAGTATTCTCGGTTGAATAGTACAGATCGAGAAAAAGATCCACCGAATCCTTCAGACCGGTAGGATCTGTGGCCCGCCCGTACTGGAGTTCGATCTTCTGGATGGATTCGAACGCATTGTCTGTAAACAATTCATTGCAATAATCCTGAGCGTTCCCAATGCCCGGAATGATCCAGATCAACCCCCACATACACCACCAAAATAATGTAAACTCTTTCATGACCAGATTTGAATTACAAAGTTTATTATCACGTCCAGACAAACCTTGCACGTAATTTTTGTATTTTGGCAAGCAAATTACAAAATTTATCAGGAATCGGTATACAGCTCGAATGTATCCCTCAATGCCGGGATTTTGATCTGGTCGAAGCCCCTTTCTTCCAAAAACCCCAGCCAGGCCACCTGCACATCATAATCGCCATGCACCAGGAACAAACCTTTCAGATTCTGCTGATTCTTGATGAAAGAAAGCATTTCCCAACGATCTCCATGAGCCGATAAAGCATCTATCCTTTCGACCCGCGCCCGGACCTGTAACCATTCTCCGAACAACTTCAGCTGTTGTACACCGGCATTGAGCATTCCGGCCGGTGTAGAGGGAGTAGCATACCCCACGAGCAATATTGTGTTTTTTGGGTCTTCCAGATTGTTGGCAATATGATGCCTGACCCGGCCCGCATTGGCCATGCCGGACGCACTGATTATGACGCAAGGTCCTTTTTTGTTGTTGAGTGATTTGGAAAATTCAACACTACGGACATAAGAGAGACTGTTGAAACCAAAAGGGTCTTCATCCTCCAGCAGATATTCGTTGAGGTCATCATCGTAACACTCGGGGTGCGTCCCATAGACCTGAGTAGCATTGATAGCCAGAGGACTATCTACATAAATGGGCAGGTCATGTGGTAGTAAGCCTTCGTTGAACATTTGATCAAAAATATAGACAATATCCTGAGTCCTGCCCACACTGAAAGACGGGATAATAACTTTCCCCCCCTTTTCTACACAGGTTTCGCGTACGATGCGTAAGAACAATTCATCTTCGATGGGCTTACTGACATGATCGCGGTCACCATATGTCGATTCACATATCAAGTAATCCAACGGTGGCATGGGTACCGGATCACGTAATATGGGGCGATCAGGACGGCCAATGTCGCCGGTAAAACCAACGTACCGCTCTCCATTGATCCGGAGCGTTACCGATGCAGACCCCAGAATATGACCCGCATCTTTGTAAAGGACTTCTACTCCTTCGTGGATGGTGAACCACTGATCATATCCTACGGAGCGGAACAATCTCATCGTTTCGGCCACATGCTTGATTTGATACAGCGGAGTCACGGTCTCCTTCTTCCCCTGGTCACGGGCCCTTTTGTTGTGGTACCGGGCATCGTATTCCTGAATCTTCGCACTATCCAGTAACATTATGGCACAAAGGCTTCTGGTCGCATGCGTACTGTAAATGTTCCCTTTAAATCCGCTTTTTACGAGAAAAGGTAATCGTCCCGAATGATCGATATGTGCATGAGATAATACTACGCAGTCTATTTCAGAAGGATTAAAATACCAATTACGATTGAAATTGGCCATTTCGTCATCATTGCCCTGGTACAGACCACAATCCAGCAATATCTTGTATCCGTCATCCAGAGTAAGTAAGTGTGCACTTCCCGTTACTTCTCTGGCGGCCCCACAAAATTTTATATCCATGGAAGAAAATTGTTTTTATTTTGGCCAATAATACTAAAATATGGTTGGAATCAGGGAAAAAATATTTATCAATTCCAAAAGCTATGATTCCATAATTATTATTGTAAATTTGCATCCGACTTTTGGGAATGGGAAGAAGTAAAGGCTGGGGTTGACCTCAAGACCAGATGGATAAAAGCAATTTCACACACCCAAACCCACACCCACTCCCACACTTGTACGGGGGATTAGCTCAGTTGGCTAGAGCGCTACGCTGGCAGCGTAGAGGTCATCGGTTCGAATCCGATAT
>CBFGVZ010000291.1:0-3445 GCA_965652315.1 uncultured Saprospiraceae bacterium
CTGCGATTGGATTTCTCAACAAATACAATATCGTTTTTCTCGTACTGGGAATGATCCCCGGTTTGCTCCTCACTCCCGAACGGCGGATTTTTACGCGCCCGGCATTCTACATAGCGATGGGCATTGGCCTTGCCTTGATTTTGCCCAATTTAGTCTGGCAATATCAGAATTCATTCCCGGTGTTTCATCATTTACGAGAACTTGCTGACCATCATTTGATCCACGTCAACCGAATGGATTTTTTAAAAACCCAACTCATATTTTACCCGGGTGGCATTTTGGTTTTGCCCTTTGCCTTTTACGCGCTTTTGTTTTATGCACCGTATCGGCCGTATCGATTTTTCTTTTGGTCCTTTATCTTCACGATGGCCATATTTATATATTTCAAAGCAAAGGATTATTATGCAATCGGGGTGTACCCGATCTATCTGGCTTTTGGGGCTGCTTATCTGGGAAAATTGGTGAAGGAGGGGTGGAAAAGGTATATTCAACCCCTTTTGTTGGCGTTCCCCATCGCGCTTTTCATTCCGATTCTTCAGGTGGCCTTTCCCAATAAGAGTCCCGGGTACATTGCCCAACATCCTGAAAATTATAAAAAATTTGGAATGCTCCGATGGGAAGATGGGAGGGACCATCCGATTCCTCAGGATTTTGCAGATATGTTGGGCTGGAAAGAGCTGGCTTCGAAGGTAGATAGCGTCCATTCAACTCTATCTGGTGCTACTCTGGTATTATGTGATAATTATGGTCAGGCAGGCGCGATCAACTTTTACACCCAACGAGAGATCCGTGCTGTGTCGTTTCATGCAGATTACCTCTATTGGTTCGATCTTTCCAAAAAGTATCGCAATCTGATTCGCGTGGTTCATAAAGAGGACGCCAAAGGAGAGTTTCAGGAAGTGTCCTCATTATTCCATCATTCGGTGGTGGCAGATTCCATAACCCATCCATATGCCCGGGAAAACGGTACGAAAATACTGGCCTTTGAAGATGCAAAATTTGACTTGCGCAATCGCCTGATGGAGGAAATTGAAGAGGAAAAAAAACGGTAAGGAGGTTCGGCTGCGATCGGAATACAGAACCTGTTTCTCCATAATTACGGACATCCTGCCATTTCCAACACAGCGTCGGATGATCCACGATGATAAACATGACATTTATCCTGTGAGGCTTATGACGAAAGCAGGAGATGATTCCCGAAGAATTTATATTTTTAGAATCAAAAGCCATCCATGGAAAACCAATTTCAAGCAGGCGTCAATATTGCTTTAAAAATTCCCAAAAGCAAATACCAGGCCACCGTTAAATTTTACCGGGAAGTCCTCCAACTGGAAGTGGAAGAAAAGCCCATCGATCATCCTACTGTTTCGAAGACTCACCGGGTCAGTTTTGGTGCCAATGTACTATGGCTGGATTGTGTGGATCACAGTACGCATGCCGAAACATGGCTTCAGTTAACGGTCTCCGATATGAAAGATGCCATCGGATACCTGGAATCTAAAGGGATCAATACCTGCGATGAAATCGAAGCTCTTCCAGACAATATGCATTGGATACAAGATCCCGCCGGGACCGTTTTCAATATACAAGAGCGAAAGCGGTAAATAACGTACAGTAAAAATCATCATACCGGACAGGCAAATTTCTACCAGGGAAGGGGAGGAAATTTGATGGAAATGTATACTTAGCAGGCGGCTTCCGTCAGGTTTGATTTATTCTGGATATTTTTCTTACATTGTATGGTCATGATAGTACAGAAACAAATGATCGATCGTATGAGGTCGGTGGCTCTGAGTGATGAGAATGTGATAGCCGTATTCATGTATGGGTCATTCACGAAAAACGAAGGAGATGCCTATTCGGATATTGAATTCTATGTGTTCCTTCAAGAAACAAATGGATTTTCAGGCGAAAAGTGGGTGAGCCAGATTCATCCGGTAGCTCTGTATTTTACCAATGAATACGGAAGTGAGGTGGCGATATTTGAAAACATGATCAGAGGGGAATTTCATTTTATGAGTTCATCGGAAATGAACGTCATTCTTTCCTGGGAGGGAGTCGTCGAGTACAGTGACTTTGATCGCATGAACCTTGTCGATAAGGAGGGGCGATTGTCGGCCATTCTGAACCAAATCAAGGTAACCTCACCGGATCGGGGAACCGGGGAAAATTTATTATGGCTGGGTCATTCCTTGTTGAATAGCTTACTTACTTCGAAAAATTTGATGCAACGAGGTGAATGGGCACATGCTCATCAAAATATGTGCGGGACCCAAAAGTATCTTTTGTGGCTGATCAGAATAGCCACACAGCAAACTGGGCATTGGGAGAGTCCCACGAAATGCCTGGAAAAGGATTTGGATTCCGTCTGGTACGATGAATTTAAGTCTACCATCTCCGATTTGGATCCAGATCGTCTCGGGGAAGCGTATGAGAATACGAAGCGTATTGCCGCGATCCTTTTTGATGAACTTAAAATTCCGAATGAATTGAAAGACCTGCTGCATCGAATGTAGGTGATCCCATGAAGGAATAAACAATATTTGTATGAACCCACCTCTCCAATCCACGTTTAATAGCCATATGAAAAACCGAGATCTGATATGAGTTTGATCCCCTATATCGAGTACACGAAAATAGAAGCTCAGGGAAAAGATACTCCCCAATGGTACCACATGTCTCATCTCAGTAATGCCTGTGCTGCTGAAGATGCTCACCGGACCTCGGCTTATGCCATTTGTCTTTTGTACGAAGGAGAACTCCTGTTGGAATCAGACCTGTTTGAGCACCGGGCAAAAGCCCCGGCTATTTTCACCATCGCACCCTCCTCCATCCGGAAGTTTACGGATTTGGGTAAGAGTTATGACGCCCGGATTTTATTCTTTCGTAAAGAGGTGTTTTTGGAAGGTCAATCGGACATCAATTACCTGGATAAGTTTGATTTTTTTGAAAAAACTGGTCAACAGGTAGTATCCCTTGATTCTGCACAATTCCAACAGTTTAAAACCTATTTTGAATTTTTGTATAAAAAATCCACGGAGAATAACCCCAATACCAGCGCCATTATCCGGAGCCTGATCTATATCGTACTCAATGAAATCGACGACGCCCATCAACAACAAAGAGAGGACCAGTCCGATTCCGGCGATCAAACCCACATCCTAACGCAGTTCAAACAACTTCTGGCAGAACACTTTATCGAGGAGCGAAAAGTGTCGTTTTATGCTGAGAAATTATTCCTTACACCCAAATATTTCTCTACGGTTATTAAGAAGGTGAGTGGGAAAACCGCCGGAGCCTGGATCAATGAAATGCTCATCCTCGAAGCAAAAGTGCGGCTTCAAAATAAAGAACGTACGATTGCACAAATTGCCTATGATCTCAATTTCTCCGATCCCTCTCACTTTGGGAAGTTTTTCAAAAAACATACCGGGTTGAGCCCTTT
>CBFGVZ010000292.1:0-3445 GCA_965652315.1 uncultured Saprospiraceae bacterium
CCGTTGAGCACTGTTTTGGAATAGCGGTCACCGAGGCCCCGGACGAGTACGTGCCTTCCATCCACGATGGATACCCCCGTGACGCGTTTGATCGCTGAACCGGCATCACCGTCACCGGTCCGGGAAAACAGTTCCCTTGATACACCATCGATTACGTTGGGCGATTTTCGCTTAATGGTGAGGAGCGCGGATTGTGTATTGGTCATTTGAGTAGAAGTCACCACAATTTCGGTGAGTGTTTCCATGGCCGGAAGAATCTGTGGGTTGATGACCTGGACTTTTTCAGGGTTTACGGTTACGTCCTGAACCGTAACAGCTGCGTAACCAATGTAGGAAAATGTGATGTCATATGTGCCGGTGGGTAATTTGAGTTCAAAGATACCATCCAGGTCAGTACTGGTTCCTGTGCCTTTGTCACTTTCCAGATAAACGGTAGCAAAAGGTATAGTCTCCCCGGTCTCACCATCGTAAAGCGTTCCCCGCACCAGTCCCTCCTGTGCGAAAAGCGGCATGTTAACGACTACTACTAATACAGCGATTAATAAATTTTTCATACAAGCGATTTTATGATAAAAAAATACAGGAAGGCACGATAATAGGTACCTTCCTGTGTATCAAGCATTATAATCCAGGAGATGCCTGGTCTGGTCCGGATAATTCATGGAATTTGCCCATAGTATTTGTAAGGTGAATATCCCGGCTAGGGAAGGAATCCTTTAAAAGCGGTCCAGGTCCAGTCAAATGCTGTGATGTCTGCCCCGACATTGCCGGAAAGTTCATTTACAACCTTTGTATTAGAATTACCCAGTACCTCAATCATGAGGTCTTTCATATCCTGGGTAAGGGATTCCGGGCAGGAACCGACGTACAAGTTGAACAATACATCAAGCGTAGATCCGGATACCAATTCGACGTTCTCGATGATGAGTCTGGGTTCGTCAGCTACCAGATAGTCGTAGGAATCTTCTTTATCTGCACATCCGTTGTCTTTATCAAAATCATCCCGAATAAGAACGGTCGCCATATCACCATATCCTATGAACACAGAGTTTTTGAGCGTTCCCTGGCCTTTGGATTTGAAGTCTGCTCCGGTTCCACTTCCCCCTGTGAAGATAAATGTTCCCCTGTCTATGGTAAACAATCCGTCTTTTGCAGAGCCTTCTGGACCGTCTATTTCCAGTGCTTTATCGGAATCATCACCACCATGGATGACCACTACATTTTCTATCGTTCCGGAATAGTTCTGGTCGAGGTCGATGGCATCATCGCCCTGATAAGTGACAATGACGTTTTTTGCATTGACCGTACCTCCGAAAAATTCAACTCCATCATCCAGGGTACCCGCCACTTCGATGTCTTCAAACACGGTGCCATTTCCTACACCACCCAGCGTGATTCCATTGATTTCGTTCCCTTCACCGATCAGGGCACCACCGTGTCGTACGGAAATGAATTTAAATATCCCTGAGTTGTCAGCTGGGTCATCTCCACCGTATTTCCCAAATTCTTCGTCGGCCGGAATTCCCTCAATCTGGGCTTCTGTATCACCATCACCTGCAGAGATGGGCGCCTTACCCAGGATGATCAGGCCACCCCATTTTTCACGGTCGGTTTCGGTGAGATTGGTCCCCCATTTTTCACCTGGCTGTATATTGTCCAGTACGGAAGTGAAAATAATGGGTTGATCCGCCGTTCCTTCAGCTATAACCTTTCCACCCCGGGCCACGATCATGGCTGATGCAACGGAACCCACGCCTTCCCGGCCTTTGATGATGGTACCTGGTTCGATCGTAATGGTATGGCCTGCGGCGACAACAAATTTTTGATTGATTTCATAATCCTTATCGGGTGACAGAGTCATATTGCCCGTAGTGAGGCCGGATAATATAACAGTTTCCCGCACTTCTTCGATTCTGGTCAGAGTAACCTGGATAGAAGATTGATTGCTAACGGTCTTATCTTCGTCTTCATAACCATCTTTTTTGAAAACCAATATGCCATCTTTGTTTGCTTTGACAGAATACAATCCATCTCCATTCGTTGTGGTACTGGCTATTCCAGAAGATACAGTTACATCTGCGACCGGCGTACCTAATCCGGCTTCTGTAACGGTCCCGGTAACTGTGATTACGTTGCTTTCGACGATAGGATCTTCATCTTTATCACAACTCCATAACTGCAGCAGTACGGTGATTAATATTGGAAAATAAAACAAATTCTTCTTCATGTTTTTTCAATTTTTTATTCACTAATTTGGAGGCAAAATTAAAGTGGGCCTATGAAGTTAAGGTTAAGTCAGTTTTATATTATCATGAAGGAATCGTCATCCTGGAGCGGATGGGCAAACCGGGTTGAAGATCAAATAAAAATTCACTTAAATTGAAGCACTGGTTTTCACTCTTTCGAACCGAATGGAACCGGGAATTCAAAGACATTACCGGGTGGCTGTCCACGCTCCAGTTTGTACTGGCGGCTACCTTTATTGTATATCTGATTTTCCGGGATCTGGCGGGTCAAAGCTGGTTGGCGCTTTTCTGGGTTATTGGATTATTTTCCCTAATCAATGCTTCGGTCAGTGCTTTTAAAGATACTTTCGATCGCCATTACGTCTGGCTTTATCAGCTTTATTCACCGGAACAGGTCCTCTTTTCCAAATTGATTTTCTCTATCGCGAGGAATATCATTCTATTGATGGTACTCTGGGGGGTAATGATCCTGTTTTTTGGCCAGGCAGTCCGATTGCCAACGGGATTCTTTCTGTCCCTCTTACTGGCGGCGTTCAATTTCAGCGCGATAAGCCATCTGGTAAATGCCATCGCCTATCGAACCGATCGTTCTCAATCCTTGTATCCGGTATTGAGTCTGCCTCTGGTCATACCGGTCATACTGGAATTATATAATATGGGGGCCATCACTCTGGGACTCAATCCGGCTGCGAATAATTGGTGGTCGGATGCGTCCATACTGACCGGACTAGGGTTGATATTTACGACTACAGCCCTAATACTTTTTCCTTATATCTGGAAAGAATAACACCCGGCATCATTCCTGCTTCATATGCACATCGTTACAAAAGCCTGTCCTGTGTAACATTCCACGATTGCCGGTGGATTATTGTATCAAACTCGTATATTTGCCCCTGATTTGGTGGGGAATGGGAGAGGAGGTATCTGCTTAATTGGGGTATTATAATTTGAGCGTATGAAATGGTGGAAAATTCTGGCAATCATAATTTTGCTGTATGTGCACATTGCAGGGCTGCTGATTCCGATCGGAACAGGTATTACGAGTCTGACTCCTTATCAGATCAAAAGTGGTCAGGAGATAGAAATGACGGTACAGACTTACAATGTCAGGATGAGCGCTGAAAATGAAAATCAATTGCGAAGTTGGTTGAAATTTGATGACGATCATCTGATCGCTGCGGAAAAACACAAAGTCGTAG
>CBFGVZ010000293.1:0-3419 GCA_965652315.1 uncultured Saprospiraceae bacterium
TTTTGTATGAGCTGTTGTCTATCATCCAATAAGTCAAAGTGCCGGATAAACTCCAACTTTCCAGAACACCGCGGCATTCCAGGCTGCGGACGTAAAGAAACCGAAAAGACGAAATAGTTTCAGCCTCACAGTATTCTGCTGAAACCAAAGACAGGGAAATTCATCCGAATCCGAAGCCCAGGAATCCCTCCAGGCACCAATCCAGAATCTTTCATCGTTCATCATGGATACGATTCCCAAAGTTTTTATTACTTTTTGGCTCAAATTCAAACCCATGATCGATATCAAACAGGAAAAAAACACCGACCACCACAAGTTACAGATCAGCCATCTCGAGCAGCTTCGCGACCGGATCAAACTGGGCGGGGGCAAGAAGAAAATTGAAAAATTACACAACCAGAACAAACTGACGGCACGAGAACGAATTGATTACCTGATTGATGACGACACTCCCTTCTATGAATTGGGGACCTTTGCTGCAGAGGGCATGTACGAAGAATACGGGGGGTGCCCTGCTGCTGGGGTCATTACGGGGATCGGCACGGTGGAGGGCCAGCATGTTATGATCGTCGCCAACGATGCCACGGTCAAGGCGGGTGCCTGGTTTCCCATGACCTGCAAGAAAAATCTGAGGGCGCAGGAAATCAGCATGGAAAATTATCTGCCCATCATTTATCTGGTCGATAGTGCGGGCGTATTTTTACCGTTGCAGGATGAGATTTTTCCAGATAAAGATGACTTTGGCCGGGTTTTCCGTAACAATGCACAAATGTCAGCCCGGGGTATACCCCAGATCGCCGCAATAATGGGAAGTTGTGTAGCCGGTGGAGCCTACTTGCCCATCATGTCAGATGAATCGATCATCGTACGCCACACAGGATCAATCTTTCTGGCAGGCCCCTACCTGGTCAAGGCAGCCATCGGCGAGGAAGTAGATCAGGAGACTCTTGGTGGTGCCGTCACCCAATCCAATATTTCCGGCGTAACCGACTACATTGCCGAAGACGACATGGATTGCCTGGATAAAATCCGGGAAATCGTCAGCAAATCGGGCAAACTATATCAGAGCCACCTCAACCGGAGTAAACCGAGCCCCCCTGCAAGTCCGGTGGAGGATATATTCCGGAATCTGCCCGACACCAACTTCACGCCCTACGATTCATATCTCATATTGAATTCCATAGTAGATGAAGAATCCTTCACCGAATACAAAGGGGGATATGGAAAAACCATCATCTGCGGTTACGGCCGGATTGACGGCTGGCACGTAGGCATCGTCATGAACAATCGCTCCGTTGTCCGGACAGAAAAGGGCGAAATGCAGTTTGGCGGCGTGATTTATTCCGATTCGGCCGATAAAGCTGCCCGGTTTATCATGAACTGTAACCAGAAAAAGGTACCCATCATTTTTTTCCAGGACGTGACGGGATTTATGGTAGGCAGCCGCAGTGAACAGGGGGGTATCATCAAGGACGGGGCCAAAATGGTAAGTGCTGTAGCCAATTCCACCGTACCCAAAATCACGGTCATCATCGGGAATTCCTACGGCGCCGGAAATTATGCCATGTGCGGAAAAGCCTACGATCCCCGATTTATTTTTGCCTGGCCTTCCGCACGTATTGCTGTGATGGGTGGTGACCAGGCCGCCAAAGTGCTTCATCAGATCCAATCAGGAAAAAGTACACAGACGGAAGAAGATTCAGAAAGTAAACTCAATGAGATCCGTGAGCGTTATCAGCGTCAGACAACACCGTATTACGCCGCCGCCCGACTGTGGGTAGATGAAATCATCGAAGCCCCGAAAACCAGGGAATATATTTCAATGGGATTGGGAATCGCCCAGTACAGTCCGATCGGACCGTTCAATCCCGGTGTGATCCAAACCTGATGACCTATGACCAACAAAAGAACAATCCGGATTATCGACTGCCCCCGTGACGCCATGCAAGGCATCAGATCATTCATTCCGACCCGGCAGAAAGTACATTTCCTGCAAAAACTGCTGGAGATTGGTTTTGATACGCTGGACTGCGGCAGTTTTGTATCACCACGAGCGATTCCGCAAATGAAAGATACCGGTGAAGTCATCCGGCAACTGGATCTGGATCATACCGACACCAAATTACTTGTCATCATCGCCAATTACCGGGGCGCCCGTGAAGCAGTGAAAATGGATCAGATCAGTTACCTGGGGTTCCCTTTCAGCATCTCGGAAACCTTCCAACAACGCAACACCAACGCTACCCGGGAAGAGGCATTCGAACGCATACGGGAAATCCAGGAACTTTCGGACAAACATAATAAGCAATTGGTGGTTTATTTTTCAATGTGTTTTGGCAATCCATACGGAGACCTCTGGCATCCTGACATCATAACTTATTGGGCTCGGCGGTTCCGGGACATCGGGGTGCAAATCATCTCGCTGTCCGACACCACGGGGATCGGTGAACCTGAAGTGATTGGCCGTACTGTATCGGCTATGAAGCAAAATTTTACCGACATCCATTTTGGCGTACATCTGCATACGAGGCCCGAATCCTGGGAAGAGAAAGTCGAGGCTGCGTTTGATCAGGGATGCAACCGTTTTGACGGTGCCTTAAAAGGGTACGGAGGATGTCCTATGGCACAGGATGAACTCATCGGAAATATGGCATCAGAAAATTTATTGTCTTATTTCCATCAAAGGAATCTTTTCGAGTACAATCCGGATGCTTTGTCTGATGCATTATCCCTGGCCACAGAAATTTATGCCAATGGAAAATGAACAAAAAAAATACACCATTCTCGATGCAGCTAAATGGCCGTTGATCCTGCTTATGGTCATGTGGATTTTGCAAATCCTGAAGAGTGTATTGGGATTGGATATGGGCACATATGGAATATTGCCCCGTTATGTATCCGGATTGAAAGGGATTATCGCAAGCCCCTTTATCCATGGCTCTTACGGGCATCTGATCAACAATAGTGTTCCATTTCTGGTGGGTGCCACGATAATAACTTATTTTTACCGAAGAATCGCATTAAGCGCCATCTTGCTGATCTGGCTACTGACTGGTGCTTTGGTATGGGTTTTTGCCAAGCCAGCCTTCCACATCGGAGCCAGTGGGGTGGTTTACGGTATGATATCCTTTATATTCTGGGCGGGATTATTCAACCGGGACCGCCAATCCATCGTCCTTAGCCTGATCATTCTATTTGTATACAGTGGAATGTTCTACGGTGTACTACCCAATCAACCCGGGGTATCCTGGGAAAGTCATCTGCTCGGTGGCATGGTGGGCATACTTACAGCGTGGCTGCTTCGGATTCCGTACCAGGGGGAAGACCCCTGGGAAGATGAACAGCCTCCCCACTATTATTTTGATGAACATACCTTTCACCGATACCGAAATTGACTAAGCGGGAAACGGGATGCGGGA
>CBFGVZ010000294.1:0-3416 GCA_965652315.1 uncultured Saprospiraceae bacterium
ATCCTGTGGTCGTTGGATGGAGAAACCCAGTCTGGCCGTATGGGCAAGGGATAGGCCGCCAAATTCCTCAACCTTGAGACAATATTAGATTGTTATTCAATATGAGGCAATATTTCAGACTGTATGTGAATACTGGAATCAATACGCTTCATTCATATTGTAAAAGAAAAAGGACCAGATATCTGCCTGCTCTTCAATGATCTTGGAGGTCGGTTTTCCTGCACCGTGTCCGGCATCCTTGTCGATCCGGATCAGTACCGGAGCCGGCCCACTCTGCACCTCTTGTAGTCGGGCTGCGAATTTGAAACTATGCGCCGGTACCACCCGGTCATCGTGATCTGCTGTCATAACCAGCGTTGCCGGATAAGCCGTGCCGGGTTTCAGATTGTGATATGGTGAGTATTCGTACAGAAATCTGAATTGCTCCGGATTGTCGCTGCTGCCATATTCAGGCACCCAGCCCCAGCCAATGGTAAATTTGTGATAACGCAGCATATCCATTACGCCGACTCTCGGAAAAGCCACCTGATACAATTGGGGTTGTTGTATCATGCATGCGCCAACAAGTAACCCGCCGTTGGACCCTCCTGAGATTGCGAGTTTATCACTCGAGGTATAACCCTCGGAGATCAGATACTCCGCAGCGGCGATAAAATCATCGAACACATTTTGTTTTAACTCCAGCATACCCTGCTGGTGCCATTCTTCCCCGTACTCCCCTCCGCCCCGGAGATTGGGCATGGCATAAACACCGCCTTTCTCCAGCAGAATCAAATTGGAAGTGGAAAAAGAAGGTCCCATGCTGATATTAAATCCACCGTATCCGTATAGCAAGGTCGGATTTTCCCCGTCCATTTCCAGTTCTTTTTTATGGACTATGAACATCGAAATGGGTGTACCATCCTTACTGTTGTACCATACCTGCTTTTCGACGTAATCATCGGGGCTAAAATCCAAATCCGAAGCAAAAAACACGTCTGATTCCTGACTCGCCAGATCGTATCGGAATATAGTGGTCGGATACGTAAAAGAAGTAAATGAGTAATATACCACCTTGCTATCCTTGTCTCCTCCAAAGCCACCAACTGAACCTGTTCCGGGCAGCGTAACCTGGTTTTCCTCGACCCCTTCATAATCCAATACGTACACCTGATTCGTCGCATTTTCCAGGTAATTGGCAAACAATTTATTTCCGGCGGTGCGGACGGATTCCAGCAAATAATCTTTTTCCGGGATCAGATCCGTCCAGTTTTCTACATCCGGATCATCCACCGACACCGTGACCAGCCGATAATTGGGTGCATCCACATCGGTCAGCACATAAAAAATCCCATCCCGATGATCCACTACGTCATTTTTATTGGTAAATCCGGTGAACAGTGGAAGAAAATCACCACCTTGTCGTCCAAGGGATTTATACCAGGTTTCATAACCGTCCGTTCCACTGGCTTTGTATAGAATCAGATATGCTCCATCCTCCGTCACAGAAACATTGTGGTACATTTTCGGTGCCTCTTCGTCGCGATAGATCAATTCATCTTCATACTGTTCGTGCCCCAGTTGGTGGTAATACACGCTATGAAAACTGTTTTGATCGCTAAGTTCCATCCCCTTTTCCGGTTCCGGATATCGGCTGTAAAAAAATCCATCGCCATGCCAGGCCGCTCCGGAAAATTTAACCCATTCGAGCTTGTCATCCAGTATTTCCCTCATATTGAGGTCCATGACATAAATCGTTCCCCAGTCCGATCCGGCTTCCTGCGTGAGGAAAGCCATATACCGGTCGTCCTTCGATGACCCAATCAGTGAAATGGCCGTTGTGCCTGATGCTGACCAGGTATTGGGATCGATCAGCACCTCCGCTTTCTCAGGATCCTCCCCTTTTTCCATAATATAAATCACAGGTTGATTCTGCAAACCATCGTTTTTGTAATAAATCAAATAGTCTCCCACCTGGCGTGGTATTCCGTACTTGGTGTAGTTGTACAACTCTTCGTACCGGTTCATGATCTTTTCCCGAAACGGGATAGCATGCAGATATTCGAATGTCACTTCATTCTGCGCATCCACCCAGGCTTCCACTTCTGCAGCAGTATCTACCTCCAACCACCGATAAGGATCAGGAACCTGGGTCCCAAAATAATCATCTACGACATCTCCTTTTTCAGTAGTGGGATAAGTCCCTTCAAATGGCGGATAACTATGACCGGATTGTTTCTCTGAGTTCGCACAGCCCAACAGGCACGTGGTGAGAATCAGGATCGAGAGAAGTGATATTAGGTTCATCATACAAGCTGACTTTATAGATTTTAACTGAAGCGAAAATACGAAAACAAAAGGAATTCTAAGTCACACAACATTTTTACCGTCATGAGTTCAAAATTGAGATAGCCTGATGATAATATGAATTCAGACAGTGCGGGAGATCATCTCAAATTAACTACCTTTAGAGTACAAAACACAAAATATTTTACGGATCATCAGTCTTTCGGAATTGTAGAATCCTTTGCCGTGGACTTCCACACTCCAATACAGGCCAGGACCTATCAATCAAAAACGGGAATCAGTCTCAATACCGGGGATATCTTAATCATTAAAATCTTCTCCATAAAAATACTTGAATCCTGCCAAATGATCAAAGAATAAAGGAGATATTATAAATTAACAGCCATGAACACAAGAATAATTAAAATCTTTTTACGTCTGTCCCTTTCTTTAGGATTTTTATCGGCGGTGGCGGATCGGTTTGGATGGTGGAGTGCGGATGTATCCGCCTGGGGAAACTGGGAAAACTTTCTTGCATACACGCAGATGATCAATCCATTGTTTCCCGAATCAATCATCCCTGTAATCGGTATACTGGCCACCACGGCTGAAGTCATTTTTGCACTATTTCTGCTGATCGGCTTCAAAACCGAACTGTTTGCAAAATGGAGCGGAGTGCTTCTATTAATATTCGCGTTGTCCATGACATTTTCCCTGGGCATCAAAAGCGCGTTGGATTACTCTGTCTATGCAGCATCTGGCGGTGCATTTGCGTTGAGTCTGATGAAGGATAAGTTTTGGGAAGTGGACAATCTGATCGCGAAACCGGCTACTGAAAAATGATTTGCTCATTTATTCATTTTATTCCCGTAGTTTGAAAGAGGTTGGGTGAAAACACCAGTAGGAAACCCCAACCCTACCCGGACCATGACTGGTGCAGCGGGGACGTATGGGAAAGGTTTGAGCACGAATAGTCCCGTTGCAATGCATGGAAAGGGTACTTAAAATATAATCAATCCTGAAATAGTTGAACTATACTCCTGACCTCACGTAAATTACCTTGTCGTGATTTTGTCAATTGGGATATTTGAACCCACTTCGGGGTTCAATCCATAACTCGACTAACACCCCTGGCTGCGCTTCTCTTGCCA
>CBFGVZ010000295.1:0-3393 GCA_965652315.1 uncultured Saprospiraceae bacterium
GGAAACGATGCCAAGTGGTCCGATGGAAATCGCCATGATCTCTGCGTCGATATTCTGTAGTCCGGTTCGTTCTTTTGCGTAATCTGTAATCGGCAATCCTACCACCTCCCGGTCTGTCCGTATGGAATCTGTCACCAGTTGTGCACTGTAATCATACGCCACATTGATGTCATGCGCCAGACCTACCGCCATTTCCTCTACGGCTTCCTCCCCTCTCCTCCAGGGATTGACATTGCCCGCAGCACCCTGTAAAAACATGCTTTCACCTTCCAGATTACGAGCCAGTTCACGAGATACCGCTGCCGGCCAATCCCCCGAAATCCCGTCCAGGTATGGATAAATAGACACGGCATGACAAGCCATGTGAAAAATGGTACCGATGTTTTTCTCTTCGGTGTCGCGAAAGGACAATACGGTCAGCGTCCGGTCCAATGGTCCGAAGGTCCGGTCACCGCTCAACACCCTCGGATCCCAGTCAACGTGCTTGTAATTGAACGTATCGGGCAGATGAGATTCTATGATACCTCCGCTCACCGGTCTAGGCCTCCGGTTGCGGATGAATCGCGAAACATCGTAACGACCCAACCACATCGTAGCGGGCCGGAGTTCCTCCATCGCCTCCCGAACCGCCTTTGTTGATTCGGAAATCAGTTTTTCTTTCCATTCCCGGAATGCCGGTTGATCATCCTGGGCCTCCATGTGTCGGGTAACCCACCAGGGGTATCGTTCCTTGCCCCGGTGATTGTCCGCTCCATATACCGGTGCCCAGGGTGCGGAGTGGTTGTGCGCGGCATTGACCAGAATATGCTTTTCCGGAATATCCAGTTCTGCTGCGATTCGTTTACGGACTTCATCCCGTGCCGATTCACCGACATCAACGATCTCCCAATGGATCAAAGCCACGATATGATCTCCGTCACTGATGACCAAAGCACGGGTATGGATGGGATCGTGGATTACCCCATAGGGTTCTCCGGTTACCCAGTTCAACACTTGTGTCGAGGGTGTGATGTCCTTATGAGCGGCACCAGCCAGCAACGGTACCAGGTCTGTTTCCGGGTTCTGCGCCGAGGCCGTGTAAGCTGTGATGATGAGCACAACCACTATACTCTGGAATGTCAATCGAAATGACCGTATGATTGCTACGTAGCTGTTCATTTGTCGTGTTTATCTGTTTATTGATTCATTATTCCATTTCATGGTGGCTGGGTGTGTGGTCCAAAATATGGTCGATAAATTCGTACGCTTCCCGCCGGACCGCTGTAGGAAAATCATGCTCTGCCTCCGGATAACGTACCTGGAGGTGATCCTCTGCCTTCAGAAACCGGAACACTTCTTTTGTCATTTCCAGGCCTTTCTCCACGCCTTTTACGTCAAAGTTCGCATCATTTTGGGGTGAATTGGAAAAAAAGGCACGCGGAGCGAGTAAGGCAATCATCTCATGGAAATTAATGGGAAGGATATCTCCATCCAGCCGGTATTTATCCCGAATAAGGGGCATATACCGGTCCTGTGCCCAGGGTCCCAGCCGGCCTCCGTATCGTTCGTTGGCGACAGGACCAATATCATAATTTTCCATTTGCGTCCAGCCGCTGCTGGTGACTATCACTTTCAGCCGTTCATCAAAAGCGCCCACAAAAATAGCATTGTGGCCACCCAGCGAATGCCCGATCACCCCAATTCGGTCTGCATCTACATCGGTTCGTGCAGCTAACAGATCCACGCATCGCATATGATAAAATACAGCCGCCATCGTACCGGAAAGATACCGATCATTTTCAAAATCAAAGTCGGCAAGGGCACCAAAGCCTGGGTAGTCGGGGGCCATGACAACATAGCCCCGTTCAGCCAGCTCTTTGGCATAACCCCGATTGGCCCTGCCCTGGCCGTCCACGATCTTTTTACCATCAGCTCCGGTGGGATGCAGTGCCAGCATCGCCGGGGAACTACCGGTCACAGGGGAACGGTGGGGTAGATACAGATAGGCCGGAACGCGTTCGCCAGGAGCCGCCTGAAAGTCCAGCGTCAGCCGAAGGTATTTGGGCGTGTCGAGGGAATCGGTTATACGGATATCCAATGGTGGCAGATTTATACGGTCTGGTAACGGGCCCATGACCGCTTCCATATTTCGCTTTAATGCCCACCGGTATTCTTCCCATTCTGATATGTCATTGATGTGAACCAGTTCGTGGGTTCTACTGGAATAGATATCCACGCCATTTTGGGCCTGGGTACGGACCGTCAGACATAAAAACAACACCATCACCCCTATAACCAGCCTCCCACTGCTAGTTTGGCTGTTCAATACCGGTGCATTGTGAGCGGATGGGTTGCGAAGTGAAATATCCCAAATGAGTTTCACGATTGTTGGTTCCGTTTTAAATGTTTACATTTTTCATCCTATCGATCCTTTTGAAGGTCAACTCTCCCACAGTAGTTCGGACCTTGATTTACCCATTATACTCGGTAACGTTACCGAATTTAGCAAATTTCGCGAACAATTGGAAAAATCCACGCGCTATATTGATATTTTTTAAAAATCCCTCCAGGTCCGTACGAGATCCAATCTAAGGATAATTTTTCAACCAAAAATTTTTTTACTATAAAATGATATATTTTTATTGTTTTTCAATAATTATTTGCCGATATTTGTCAAATGAATCAAAACACAATCACGATGAAAGCCAGTACTACCACCATTTTATCCGTTTTGAAAGTCATCACATGGGTGACATTTATAGTTCTGTGTATTAAGGCCGGCGTCCTATTATTAACAGTTCTGTTGAGTCTGACATTCAATCCTCAGTTTGCAAAAGACCTCTACATGGGTCTTGATTTATCCAGGCTAATGGAGTCCAGTCAATGGAGATATATTTGTCTTACTTCTCTGCTCATATTTTTATCGGGAATTAAGGCCTGGTTTTTTTACCGGATTACCCTGCTTTTTACTACACTCAATCTCAAAGAGCCATTTAATGCGGCCATCCATACCACCCTGGTCAAAATAAGTCGGACCGCTCTGGAAGTTGGAGTTCTCGCACTGGTTGCCCGGGAATTTGTGCGGTCACTGGGAAAAAACGGATATGAATTGCCATCACTCCATGAGTTTTTGGGTGGAGGTGTAGAATTTCTGTTTATGGCGGGTATCATATACATCATCGCCCACGTTTTCAGACGCGGAATGGAAATCCAAACTGAGAACGATCTAACCATATAAGTTATGCCGATTATAGTAAATCTGGATGTGATGATGGCCAGACGCAAAATGTCATTAAACGAACTTTCCGAAAAGGTTGGCGTCACCCTGTCCAATCTTTCCATACTCAAAACCGGGAAAGCCCGGGCGGTCAGATTTAGCACCCTCGAAGCCATTTGTGAAGCCCTGGACTGTCA
>CBFGVZ010000296.1:0-3391 GCA_965652315.1 uncultured Saprospiraceae bacterium
AGAATCAAATTTTTTTATTGACTTAAAGTCAATAAAAGGACATATTTAACGTATGTTAAAAACCTCACCTGTAAAAAATATTTTGTCCTTCATAGCACGAACCAATCATTTTATGCTCATTCCATCGCTTATATCTTGTGGAGGGTTGTCGTATATTACTAGGCTTTCCATATGTCGCATATTACTAAGCTTTCTATATAAAAATTCTTGCTATATAAATTGACTTATAGTCATATTAATATTTGACTATAAGTCAATTATTAAAGTGAGCCGGCCATAAAAAACCCTATTTAGCAGATCCATTTGACGTACTTAGCAATCGTGTTAGTTCGGTGATCAATAAACTAGATTTTTATTTACCTTGTTTCCGAAGGTCTGAAATGATCAAACATCCGCTACATTGGTTGTTAAAGAATTTCAGCTGTTTTTTCGCATCTTATTCCTTCACCAAAAAGGTGAAAATCTGTGGATTTCAGGCATTCAGATTCAATATCCTACTTACACATTCTTACACACTAAGGCGCTCAGGATAAAAGATATTCATGCAAATTTCAGACCGTAAAACAAGGATTTACCTCAGATTCGCATTTTCATAAATCAGGTTCACCATAAATCGAAATCTTCTTTAGTGGCAGTAGGTTATTTATCCGGCAGACTTGCGAATATGAGGTTTATTTAATTTCTTTATGCTCATTATGGTGTTAATAGTCCATGCATATCCCCATGCACGAGCTTTTCACCATCTTCATTCAGTCAAATTCCAAATGCTAGATTGATGACCGATCGAATGGGAAGGTGTTCAGAATTAAATCATCCGAGATCCAGCAGTAACATCCCTTTGATTTTTGATTTAGATAACATTTATATTTACAATCCGATACGCTTTCCATCTGCTTTAGAGCGGTCAGGTCAGGATCTCTGAATTAAATTATCCGTATTATGTTGATCTAAAACATTTATTTCGATCCTGAAAATGCATTTTGCAAAAGCATCACTCCATTTTTGAATGACCACTACAGGAGTAGCGGCCTTCTAAAATTCCGGAATTATATTACCTGCAAATCTATTACTTGCATTCCTTAATTTTTTTTCACATATTGGGCTTCCATTTTACAAAAACGTCCTGGCAATCAAACCCCATGACAATTTTACCACTAGACTATTAAAATATCTAATCAATCAATTCATGAAACGTAGACAATTCATACAACAGGCAGCCACCGGAGCTGCTGCCATCACCATCGTCCCAAGCCGGGTATTGGGTGGAAAAGGAACAATCGCTCCCAGTGATCACATCAATGTGGGATACATCGGCGCAGGGAAACAAGTTTATGGGTTGATGCGCAACATCAGTAAATGTAAAGGGGTCGTATCTTTGGCAGGTTGTGATGTGTTCAAGCAGAAACTGGACCGGTTCGTCGAAGCAACCACCAAAAACAACAGTGAAAATGGTTTGTCTCACCAGGTAAAAGGCTATCACTATTACCGTGAAATGCTGGAACGGGACGACATTGATGCAGTGGTTATCGCCACACCCGACCACTGGCACGCACAGATGGCGGTCGATGCAGCAAAAGCCGGGAAAGATATTTATTGCGAAAAACCTATGGCACTCACCGTAGCTGAAGGCCGGGCCATGGTCCAGGCCACCCGAAAATATGACCGGGTATTCCAGACGGGTAATATGCAACGCTCCTGGCGTGATTTCCGCCATGCCGTAGAATTGGTACGAAATGGATATATCGGCGACATCATCGAAGCCAATGTCAGTGTGGGAGAACCAGTACGCCAATGCGCCCTGCCTGCACAGGAGACCCCTGAGGGGCTGGATTGGAACGAATGGATCGGACCATCCCTGTACCGACCGTATCATGAGGAACTGGCACCTACTTCTGTAGATGGACCCTGGGCCTGGTGGCGCGGCTACCGGGACTATGGTGGTGGTTTGATCACAGATTGGGGCGCACATATGTTTGACATCGTCCAATGGGCACTGGATAAAGATGAGTCCGGCCCGGTCAAATTTCTACCACCGGACCAACCCGCCCAATCACATGGCCTCACCATGGTATACGACAATGATGTCAGGGTCAATCATAAGATCTGGGGAGGTGAAAAAGATGGGAATGCGGTACAGTTTATCGGAACGGAAGGCCGGATCGAGGTTAGTCGGAGTTTTCTCCGTACTTACCCGGATGAAGGCCTGGCGCAGCGGGAACTGAAATCCCAGGATAACCGAGTTTACTTCAGCGACAATCATTACCAGGACTGGATCGACGCCATCCGCAATCGCTCCAGGCCAATTTCAGATGTGGAGACCGGGCACCGCACCGCTTCCCTCTGTAATGTAACCAATATCGCGTACGAGGTCCAAAGACCACTCCTATGGGACCCGGTAGATGAAAGCTTTACGGGCGATGATTTTGCCAACACTATGGTGGGACGTGGTTATCGGGGCAAATGGGATTATACGGATTTTTGACGGGAGAATCCTGTTTATTGTTCATGCATACAGGAAATGAGACCTTCCGGGATGAAAAATTAGTAAATGAATTTGTTCTCAGGGATAGAAAAAATTCAGAGTCATCGTAACCGAGCGGTTCAATGGCTGGCTGTACTTTATGTTGTCATCCTATTCATCCACCTGATTTCCATCCTGGCTCATTTTCCACAATTGAGGAGCTATTCCAAATTCCTTTTGATGTGGCCCCTGTTATCTGCGGTATTGATAATCCGGAGGGATCTCTCCCCGAAAATATTCATTTTGTGGGCAAGTGCACTGGCTTTGTCCTGGCTGGGCGATATATTTTTGATGTTCGAAGAAAAACATTTTCTTACGGGGCTCAAGGCATTTCTGGCCGCCCATGTCTTCTATATATGGTTGTTTGCAACTTTTTCACTACCCAAACCACCAGCCAAAAAATCCATGTGGGTTTTATTTTTGCTCACGATTGTATATTTTGTGTTATTCTACCAGTTGGTCATATCGCATGTCAGCGATTATTTCGTCCCAGTACTGATTTACTCCATTGTTGTTTTGAGTATGTGGTTGGTCGCGGCCAGCCAGTCGCTTCGGGTCAGGCACGTCAATCTAAAATTGCTAATTGGTGCCTTACTCTTTGTACTATCCGACAGTCTTTTAGGCTATCAAAAATTTATCCATGAAAATGATTGGTTTCCTTTTCTGGTGATGTTAACCTACGGACTGGCACAGTTTTGCCTATTCTGGGGTATTAAAAGCGCTCTAAAAATGCAAATTGATGTATCCATGATGACACAAAAAAGGTGACGAATCCCACCAATCCCGAAAAATCGTAATAAACATTGGAAAAAATTAGGGAAGGTTAATTTTTATTCATAGATTAGACTTCTGAATAGGAGGAGAAGCCAG
>CBFGVZ010000297.1:0-3382 GCA_965652315.1 uncultured Saprospiraceae bacterium
TTAGTCTCGCCGTATTTCACCCCTGACGGTCGTCAAATTACTACAAAAATTTTCAATGGCAAAACATCCTGCAAGATTGAGGAGGTAAAACCGTACAATATTTCATTTTCCAGGCCTAATTTTGCCTGATATTTTGACTCAAAGTCAATATATTTCGGCGTTGCAAAATTCCAGAATTCCACAATAAACCGTGATTATATCGCGATCTTGGCAGATTTCTAAAGTTATATCGGAAATGACATTATTGACCCCTGAAGGGCTATTTGCTTACTGAGAGTCAATAAATAAAAATTTTGAGAAATTTTATTGAGACAGGTGATTCCGTAATAAAAACGAGATCGAATTATGCCCAGGTATATCCATTTCGATAATTAACCATAACCGAAGCGATTGGAAGTTAATTAAAACGGATATTAATGTCCGTAAATCCAAATTATCCCTGGCCCAACCGCTCGTACCATTCCAGCAGTCGAACCGGTAAATCGTCCTGAGCAGCCGCCAGGTATTCCTCATGGGAAGAAGCGATCCATTGGTGCGGTGACAATTCCTCCTGCAAATCCCACGGGATCCGGTGAAACCAGTTCCCGGTCAGTCGATCCTTGCGGAATAGAAGATTGTGTGAAGTCATAGCGGATTCGATGGTGAAATCCTGAGACTGCCCCTCCGGAACCGGCCAGGCCTGAGATTTTTCACCTGCCCCATACTGATAATACCAGAGCATCTGGACCGCACAATTAATACTCAATCCATGCGGGTCGCGATCCGGATGATCGAAGCCATACAGGATGAAAAATTTGTTTTTGTGGCTCTGACCACACATGTACGCCAACTGATTAGCTTCCTCCGAAGTCAGGCCACTCGGATTGTGACCGGACTGTGCCGGAGCATCCGACCACTTGATCGCATTGAGATTGAAAAAGACATATACGCTATCCACCAGATAACAACGGGCCGCCTGTGGGTCCCGGCGGATCGCACCCAGTCGGATATCCAGGGCAGAAGGATTTTGCCGCGCTTTGAGGTGACCCTGTTCCGCCAGGAAATTAATTAAAAGCGAATTTTTTTGGCTATTATCCATAAAATAAGTAATTTGAGGGTCGCAATCCGCTGATTCCCCCACGTAAGAAACTGGGTAGCTATACTCCTGAAGACTTAAAGCATGACTGATCATCCTCAGCACTCCCTCGCCGGAAGCGGTGAGTGAAATTTTAGACTTATTCACCGGCGGTTTTTGAAAATCAATCGTTTTATCAAATATGACCTCCGGGTCCAGAGCTTCAAACAAATTCCTTTCCGGTATGAATACCATCGTGTCCCTGGATTTGTCGAAGCTGGATTGAAATTCTGCTGAAAGTGCAGTGTAATGTGTGATCATTTTATTGAAATGTAAATTGATGAAGATTGTCTGGGTCAAAACAAGTTGAATTTCCTGAATTATACACAGACTTTCTCCATATTAAAATAATGTTATGAAGGCCCAAAACTATAATATATTTTTGTATTTTATTACCTTTGTAATCAGCTCAACTATTAAAAATCTCCTTATGACTCGATTTGTACGACAAATTTTTACCGTTTTCGCTATCATCCTGGCCGGATATGGGACAGGGACCGCTCAGAATTCAGACAGTCCGGATCATCCACAGTCAGCCTATGGCATCAGTGACGATCAAACCAAAGATCCGCAATTGAATGCCCAATGGAAAAAGGGAGATTATCCTTATCCTGCCCGACCAAGAGATATGTGGGAACTCGGGGTGAACCTGGGTCATTCCTTTATATCGGGTGATGTGGAAACTAGTATGTTATCCGGTTTTGGAGCGGGTCTGCATCTACGCAAAGCCATCAATTACGTATTTTCAGTGCGACTTGGAGTGTCCTATCTCACTGGTCGTGGGCTCGATGCCCGGCCACAGGATATGAGTGCGATCCGTCGGGAAAAGACGTTTCAGCAAAACAATATTGGCCGCCAATTGGCTGGAGTCACCCAATTGCATCGCAATTATAAAACCAATATCTGGGGCGCCAGCATCGAAGGGGTCCTCAACCTGGGGAATATCCTGTTTCACAGCCCTGATCCCAAGTGGAGTCTGAATATCGCTGGTGGTATCGGATTAAACTCTCCCAACACAAAGGTGAATCTTTTCAACGGCAATAATAATTACAACTGGGCCAGTGTCACTGAAGGTATTGATCTAACGCGCAAAGACGACAGGAAGGAAGCACGGGACAGACTCAAAGAAATGCTGGATGATTCCTGGGAAACCGATGGGGGAGTGGAAAATACTATTCGGGCCCTGGGGGATGATAAGACGATTTATCCTACCGTTTCGGGAGCGCTGGGTGTAAACCGGAAACTGAGTGACCGAATCAATATAGGTCTCCAGCACCAGGTGATTTTCGCTGACAACGATCTGCTGGACGGCTTCGAATACCGGAATGCGGTAGACCGTTCGGCCAATATTGATATTACCCATTTTACGAGCCTGAGCCTCAATTTTAATCTGGGCTCGTTCAACAAACGCACAGAACCCTTGTACTGGGTCAATCCTATGGCACCAGTCATGATGGACCTGGCTGAAGTCAAAGCCCGACCGGTATTTGACCTGACCGATACGGATGGTGATGGTGTGATTGATATGCTGGATCAGGAACCAGATACGCCCTCCGGTGCACCTGTCGATGTACGTGGAGTGGCGCTGGACAGCGATCAGGATGGTGTGGCTGATTATATGGATCAGGAGCCCTTTTCCAAACCTGGATTTGACGTAGATGAACGAGGTGTGGCTATCGTACCCGATCAGGGCTACCTCACTGAAGACGAAGTCAATACACTGGTCAACAATAAAATGTCCAACCTGAGAATGGACTGGTGGTTACCAATGGTTCATTTTGATCTGGATAAATACTACGTCAAGCCCGCTTATTATGGTGCCTTGATGCAAATCGCTACCGTCATGGAAAATCAACCCGACCTCAAGGTTGTGGTGCGGGGACACACGGATAACCGGGGGAATCCTGATTACAACCGCGTGCTGTCCTATAACCGGGCCAAAGCCGTGGTGGATTATCTCGTAGAACGGTATGGCATCCAGGAAGAACGATTCGTTATTCAGTATGGCGGGGAAGAAAAAGAACTGGTTCCCAATCTGCAGGATAATTATGCACTCGACAAACGCGAGGAAATGCAGCAATACCTCAATCGACGGGTTGAATTCTTCGTTGCACGACCGGGAGATGAAAGTATGGAAAGACCAGAAGGACCAGAAGCTGGAGAGGGTACACCGGGTTCAGCCATCGATGGTCCGAAGTACAGCGGAAATAAGAACTCCGGGTACTAATGAGTGAACTCAATTATTGATCAATATAACAGAGGTAAATC
>CBFGVZ010000298.1:0-3344 GCA_965652315.1 uncultured Saprospiraceae bacterium
CCCAGATCGGGAATCCAGATGGGGAGGATGTGCCCAATAAAAAATATTACGATCCACGTAAATGGTTACGGGGAGCAGAAGATAGTTTCCGTGTCAGACTGACCAAAGCATTTGAAGATTTGAATGCAGTGGGTAGAAATAAAAAGTAAGGAAGCGGGAGTCCGAATGCGGGTAACGGTGATGACGGAAACATACTGCGCGGGCCGTGTGAGGGATTGGTGTCTGTCATTTGAATATTTAGCTTTTGCCAGAAGAACCACCACGATTCCATCTTTTTTTGTGCCTATAGGGAATGCCGGACTTGAAAGATTTATCAAGCTTTAATCAAAATATACCTGTATTTGTGAATATTTGAGGTTGAGGTTGACAAACTGTCTGCCGCTTCCTCAACTTCGGATTACAAGATTACAATCCAAATACCTTATAGAACGCCTTTCCCAGGTGGTTTGTGATATCGGAACTGACCAGAGAGACTTCACTTCCATCTTTTACAGCCAGATCACCTGCCAGACCATGGATATAAACTGCCAGGAGTACAGCATTTTGGATCGGTATTCGCTGTGCGCAAAGCGCCGTCAGGATACCAGTGAGCGTATCGCCACTTCCAGCGGTAGCCATGCCGGGGTTGCCTGTGGAATTGAAATAAATTCGGCCTTCGGGGGTGGACACTGAAGTGTGTGCGCCCTTGAGCACAATGAATATTTTATATTCACTGGAGAGGGATATTTGTCGTTCCAGTTTTTCTGCGTCGTTCTTCCAGGAACCAAATAATCTTTGGAATTCACCCGGATGGGGAGTGAGAATGGAGTGGTCCGGCAACCTACGCAACCAATCCGGGTGCTTAGCGATAATGTTCAGAGCATCCGCATCAAGGACCAATGGTGATCGCGCATTGTCGATCACATGCAGGAGTGCTTCGCACACCCCGTTGCGGTTATCTATGCCCGAACCGATCCCGATCGCGTCGTATCTGCTCACATCTATTTTGGTATGAAAATAATATTCGTGCTGATCCACAGTAACCATTGATTCGGGAACAGAAATCTGCATAATCGGATAACCTATCCGGGGCACATGGCAAGTAAGCAATCCCACACCACTTCGCAAGCAGGCCCTAGCGGCCAGGATTGCAGCTCCCATTTTGCCATATGAACCATTAATCAACAAAGCATGTCCGAAAGTCCCTTTATGTGAATATTTTCCCCTGCGAAGATCAATCTGTTCTGTAATAAAGTGATTATCGACAAAATGAACATTGGAATCACATTGGTCTATGGCGGACTGTGATAATTGGATATCGATGACATCCCAGTCACCAATTTGATCATCGAGTTGAGGGAAAAAAAAGACGTACTTAGGGGATCCAATGGTTAGTGTATGGTCCGCACGGACAAAATCCCACCCTTCCATAACCCGGTCCGGATGTAGTCCGGATGGGATGTCGATACTGAGCACCCGACAGTCAGAATGGGTGTTGATTCGATCAATTACCTTTTTCCAAAGACCTGTTACCGGCCGATTGATGCCAGAACCAAACAGGGCATCGATAATCAAACTGCCTTTTTCAAATTGTGGGAGTTGATCCTCAGATTCAATCCGGGTGAGTGTAACATACTTCCGCCTGGGGAGATGTTCGCGCATATGTATATTCTCCGGTGTTGGCGTTCCGTAATCACATAGAAATATATTCACTTCTACACCTTGATCCCCCAGAAGCCTGGCCAACCCCAGTCCATCCCCTCCGTTGTTTCCGGAACCGGCAATGACATAAACGGGTGCCAGGGGATCAAACCACCCCTGGTCGTGAATATATTTGTACAATTCATGGACCGCTCGTTCCATCAATTCCAAAGAGGAAATACGCTGGTCAGTCATGGTTTGCTGATCTACCCAGTGTATCTGATCCTGATTGAGAATTTTCATATCCGACTACCTTAATGGAACCTATCGTATTTATAGAAACGATCAGAGTCCATCTATAAATTGCAGGGTATCCTTTACCCGCTTGCTAAGTACTTCCCATTGCTTTCCGGAAATTATATCTTTGGATATCATTTTGGAACCCATCCCTACGGCAGACACGCCGGCATCAAACCAGCCCCGTAGATTGGCTTCTTCAGTGGAAACCCCGCCAGTAGGCATGATCCGAGTCCATGGGCTGGGTCCTTTGATCGCTTTGACAAAGCCCGGTCCGTAAACGCTACCCGGGAATAATTTCACGAATTCACATCCCATTTCTTCAGCGGTTCCAATTTCAGTCAGGGACCCACATCCAGGAATGTAAAGGATTTTTCTACGGTTGCAGATCCGGGCTATTTCTTCCCGGTACGAAGCCGCCACAATAAAATTGGCCCCCAACTGCATATACATCGCGGCAGTAGGCGCATCATTAACCGATCCAATACCCAGGATCATTTCTGGTAATTCTTTTAAAACGTATTGGTTAAGCTCTGCAAAGACATCCTGGGCGAAATCTCCTCGATTGGTAAATTCCATCAACCGTGCGCCACCATCATAACACGCCTTTAGAATTTCTTTCCCAGTTTCGATATCCGGATGGTAGAATAACGGCACCAGCCGCTGTCGAAGAATGGTCTCTATAACCTCTGTTCGTGCAAATTTGGCCATAATAGTCTTGGTTTGTTTTATATAAAAAATATTACCGGCTCACACGCCCACTGGCATCTCCTCCCATGAGTTTCTCTACCTCCGGTACGGTGACCAGATTGGCATCACCAAAAATGGTGTGCTTCAGGGCAGAAGCGGACACCGCAAAATTCAGTGCACTTTGCAGATCATCGCCGTAATGGATCAATCCATAAATCAATCCACCCATGAAACTGTCCCCACCACCTACACGGTCCACGATATGGGTAATATCAAAATCGGGGCCTTTGAATAATTTATGGCCGTCATAGAGTACCCCCGACCATGTATTGTGGGACGCACTCAACGATCCGCGGAGCGTCACGATGACTTTTTTGGTTCGGGGAAAACGCTCCATAAGCTGTTGGCATACAGAAATATAAGCGTCCGCATCTACTGTATCACCTTTGGATACGTCCACACCCTCAGGATGGATATCAAAATGTTTTTCAGCATCTTCCTCATTGCCCAGGATAATGTCACATCCGGCCACCAAATCCGGCATGATCTCGTGACTTTTTCTGCCGTAGTTCCATAGATTTTTTCGGTAATTGAGGTCTGTTGAGACAGTGACGCCCAGCTCATTGGCCGCAGAAATAGCCTCTTTGCAAACATCTGCTGCAGTCTGGGAAATAGCCGGGGTGATCCCTGTCCAGTGGAACCACTGAGCATCTCCGAATACTTTTTCCCAGTCCACC
>CBFGVZ010000299.1:0-3335 GCA_965652315.1 uncultured Saprospiraceae bacterium
TCAGATTCTAAACTCACGCTCTCTCACTCATTTCTTCAAGCCAATAACCAGGGGGGCAGGAGCAACCACCTATTTCACAAACCGTACGGTGCCCCAATGTTCCGGTATGTGCATATTGATTTCATACTGCGGTGACCACACCCAGTTCTCTTCCGGCAAAGGACGTCCCCATTGATCTTTCCTTTTGACATACCGGCCCTCCTCCACTTCAGTCTGCCACTGCACGCGGGAAAAATTGATCCGCCAGGATTTCCCTTCTGCTGGCGCAATATCTGCCCCGAAATGCATTAAATCACGGTAAGGGATCATTAATTCTACCCACCATCCGCTGTCCGTATCTGTCGGATTATTGAGCGTACCTTCCAGCATTACAGCATGTCGGACCGTGGAGGAATTCCAGGTAAGGATCGCTTTCCCCCCTTGGTTATAGGGTTTGGTCATCAGCAAGTCCATCAGTGTATTGCGCGCATTGATCTCGTACTCAAAATAATGGTCCGTACGGGTATCGGGTTTGACAAACACCTCAAAATCGTTCTCCCAAAAGATGATCGCGTCCCGGTCCACGAGGTCAGCCCAGAGATGATCCTCTTCCAGCCAGACCAGCAGGTAAAGTCCATGTTCATCCCACATCATTTTCACACGAGTCTGCAAACGGGGCGGGTTCTCATCCGGTCCCTGGATATCCATAAAATAATCGGTCCATTCAGCATTAACCCAAGCCTGGTCCGGATGACCATCGATCGTAATTTCTCCGGACAGGTAGGGAGCATGATAAACCTTTGGGGTATCCTGGGACTGTGCGTCCAGGGCATTCAGCCAAAAAAACGGTATCCACAGAAATTGGATATAATTAATTTTCCTGAACATTTTAAGTCGTTGAACCATTAGCCTAATGTAAACAATAAATTGAACATGACCCACCTAAAAGCAGGAGATGACGCTCCTCATTTTGAAGGGCTCGATCAAAATGGCAGGAAGATCTCAATAAATGATTTTCCAAACCAAAAAATCGTGCTCTATTTCTATCCCAAGGACGATACACCGGGCTGCACAGCGCAGGCCTGTAACTTGCGGGACAACATCTTCGAGCTTCAGGACCGGAATTATGCCGTGGTGGGAGTCAGCGCCGATTCGGTGAAATCACATAAGAAGTTCCAGGAAAAATACAACCTGCCATTTCCGCTGATCGCCGATCCGGACAAAAACATAATCAATGCCTACGGCGTGTGGGGAGAAAAAAAATTTATGGGTCGTACCTTCGACGGCATCCATCGCGTCACCTTTCTGATCGACGAGGACCACAAGATCGAAAAAGTCATAGATTCGGTCAAGACGAAGGATCATACGGCTCAGATTCTGGAATAGTGCTTTTGCGGTCAACCTATATCTATCTGACATTGATACACAAACCTGGACCAGCTTCCAATCCGCAGGAATTTACTCCATTGGACGTTGACTCTGTTCAGGATGGGTCCTAAGCCCTTACGGATTTACCACATCTCTTCCTGGGAGTATACACAGCCTTAATTTAACTGAACTATCCCTCAATTTTCGGCCAATTCTTAATTGGTGATCAATACAATGCAGCTTTTCCGGACTGTATTTCGTGCCATGTCCTGCCTATAAATCATCCAAATGAAAGGCAGGATCATTCCCCTTATATGCGTTTTCATTTCAGGGCAGACGAATGTCCGGGGCGGATTTTCATGCTTATGTAAACATAGAAATCGGATGCATTCATTTTCTAAAAATCTCATTATATTACGCGCTGGGGGAGGAAAAACGTTGCGGAGAACGGACGTTTATTTCCTCTTTATTATCACAGACATTTTCAAAAACCAGGGATGAGAATGGGTGGACTGAAGTATAGAACATGACCTTCCTGTTTTCGCCACATCAACTGAATGACATGCCAACATCACGACGCCAATTTACCAAAAACCTGGCCACCGCTACAGCCGGATTTATGATTTTACCCCGAAATGTATTGGGAGGGAAAGGATATACCCCACCGAGCGATACGGTTTACGTCGGACTAGTGGGAGCCGGCGGTCAGGGTCAGCACAATGTCCGGAGTTTGTTACAGCTCGATGATGTACGAATTACTTCCGTGACCGATCCCGGACGATACTGGGATCTGAACCGGTTTTATTACAAATCCATTGCGGGGCGTGAACCTGTCAGCCAGATGATCGAGGAACATTACCAACAAAAAGGAGAGGATAAAAAAATCCGGCAGTACACCCGATTCCATGAGATGATGGACGATCATGAAGGCACGGATGCCATTCTGTGTGCTACGCCGGATCACACCCATGCTTACATCACCATTGCGGCATTGAAATCGGGCATGCACGTGTTTTGTGAAAAGCCGATGGCGCACAATATCTGGGAAACCAGAATGGTGCGAAAAGTTGTCCGGGAAACCGGTCTGGCTACTCAAATGGGCAATGTCGGTCACAGTAGGGATGGGATGCGATCCACGGTGGAGTATCTGCAGGACGGCGCCATCGGAACGGTGCGGGAAATCCACACCTGGGTACCAGCCAGTCGATGGAATGCGGGTATCACCGGTCTACCCAAAGAGGGAAGTCCCCTGCCGTATGGTTTTGACTGGGAGGAATGGTTGGGCCCCGCCCCATACCGTCCTTATAGCGATCTGTTTTCCCCGGTCACCTGGAGGGATTTCTGGATTTATGGTTGTGGGGCATTGGGTGATTTTGGCTGTCACGACATGGACTTGCCGTTTTGGGCCTATGATCTGACTACACCTTCAGAAATTCAGATCCACCCTGCTGGTCAAAGCAATAATGAAATCACTCCTTATGGAGAAGCTGGCACCTATCATTTCCCGGAGAAAAACGGTCAGGCCGCCATTGATTTGCACTGGTATTCTGGTGGATTGAAACCAGCCTGGAGGGAACCACTGCCACCAGATTTTAATTTTCAATCCAGGAGTGCAATGTATGTAGGTGACAAGGGAGTGATCATTACAGAAGGCGGCAATCGCGAGCCACAAATCTTCCCCGAATCCCTCCGCAATTCTTACCAACCTCCCGCCAAACGCATTCCACGTTCGAAAGGGCACCACCGCGATTGGATCGACGCCATCAAAGGCGGTGATGAGGCCAGCGCCAATCTGGACTACGGTAGCCAGTTGACCGAACTGACATTGCTTGGGGTGTTATCCTTGCGCCTGGGGGGAGCCCGGATTCACTGGGATGCGGAAAAAATGGAAGTAACCAATCTTCCTGATGCGGCTGAAATCATCAAAGAGCCAGCGAGGGATAAATGGAACATAGAGGATTTATGAAGGAGTGGATTCATGCAGAGAA
>CBFGVZ010000300.1:0-3332 GCA_965652315.1 uncultured Saprospiraceae bacterium
CGAGGATTTTGTTAGATTTTCAGTTCATCATAATTCATGTGTTAAATTTTCAAAAAATTTCCGTACGGACTGACGATTCCGTCTTAGCGAGTGTCTAAAGGACGAATTTTTTATTTTATAACAGATCAATTGAATTACTAACTCATGAAAAATGCAAATTTCTTAACCATGTTGACGGTAACCTGTCTGGCATTGACTTTTAGCTGTGAAAAGGATGATCCCGTTCCCACGCTTCCTTACGAAGATGTGTTTGACAACTGGGAATGGTACTCCTCCAAAGCGGGTTTGACAGGAATTGTCACTTACGCAGATTCGGTGGATTACGACCAGACGCTGGAGATCACCAGTCAGGGGGAATACCTTTGGATGAAAGATACCAGTGTGGTATATGACCGAGACTTCACAGTGGAAGTGGATACCGTAGAAGGGGTAGAAACATTCTACTTTTTATTTGATGACAGCAGCGAGGTAGATCAATTATTTGAAGTGCGGAATCAGGACACCCTGCTTCTGACCGATCAGTGTGCAGATTGTGGCACACATATCTTCCTGCGCCGGTAATTTGTGACAGGTTGTAATGGTAAACCAGGTAGTTATGAAATATATTGTTTTTGGTTTTACAGCAATATTTTTGGCACTTTGCAGCAAGGAAGTAAAACCTGAGCAGACAGAAGTGGATTATCTGATTTTCGGTCGCTATTTTGGCCATTGTTTGGGGGAAGAATGCGTCAATATTTACAAGCTGACCGGAAATGCCCTGTATAAAGATACTTCAAAAGCCTTTGTAATGACCGATTTTGAATTTGTCCCAATGGATCAAAGCGATTTTGAAGTGGCAGGGAGTTTAATTCAGCAACTGCCAGCTCAACTTTTAAAATCAACTGAAAGTTTTTTCGGTTGCCCGGATTGTCATGACCAGGGGGGGATGTACATTGCTTTATCGACCAATGATGAAATCCGGACCTGGCGTATTGATACCGACAAACGCAAAGTGCCTGGCTACCTGCACCATTATATGAATCAGGTGAACCAGATATTGGAAAATTTATCCGATTAAATTTAAAAAATGATTTCGATAAAAGCGAGGTCCGGTTTATATCTATTGATTTTATTATTCACCTTTCCAGATGGATGTGAGAAAAGTGAGGTAACCTCTATATCTTCAGTTTGTGATCAAAAGACCGTTGTGGATCGCAGCTTTTTTGAAAGAGGTCCCTCAGATCGGATGGACATACAGGATGTGGTAATCGAGCGAGATGGTCTGAGGATCAAATCAGGAGCCAGTGGATGCAACAGTGAATCATGGAAGGTAGAACTTGTAGGCTCAGAATATGCAGCACAAACATTGCCGGCAGATCGGGATATCCGGCTTTCTCTGGATAGCGAGGAAGAAGGTCTGCCTTATTTAGGAAAGGAAATATCTTTTGACATGACCATATTTAAGGCAGGCAGTGAGGATGTTATCCTCTTATTTTACGATTCTGAACATCAAATTCGTTATACCTAATAAGCCAATTATGCGGATGAATTGAAAAACAAAGGGTCAGAAAAGTTGGATGTTGAACTGGATTCGATCATAGCCGGTTGCCGGAAAAACGACCGGAATGCGCAGAAAATATTGTACGACCGATATTTTGAAACCCTCTATGGCCATTGCCAGCAATATCGGCTGACTGACCAGGATGTAATTTCACTGATAAATAGAACCATGCTTAGTGTTTTCCAAAATATAAATTCCTTCCAGGGCGAAAGTGCTTTCACGACCTGGATGTACACCATCCACAAAAACCACATCCTCAACCATTTCAGGTCCGCAACACGAGAGCGAAAACGGGTAGTCTATGACAGTGATGCCGTCTCCTGGTGGGGGCAGGAGAACGGAGATACGACCCGGGAGACCGACCTGGAGCATATCCGCCAGGCCATGCAATCTCTTCCGGAGCAGACCAGGACTGTATTGGAATTGTATGCCATAGAGGGATACAAACACAAGGAGATCGCGCGCAAACTCCGGATAAGTGAAAGCAATTCGAAGTACCATCTCGGCAAGGCCCGGGAATTGATGGCCGATAAATTGAGACAGAATCATGGATGAAGACAAAATAGAACAATTAAGGAATCAGGGATGGAAGGAAATGTCCGATTTGCTCGACACCCATCTGCCGGTAGAGAAAGACCGGCCATTTCTATGGTGGTACCGGCTTGCTGGTGCGGCGGCCATAATCCTGCTGGTCATCCTGGTCCGACCTTACCTATCTTCTGAAGACGGTATCAGCCCTGAGGTTTCCAGTCTGGAAAAAACTGAAAAGGTTGGCATGTCTGCAACAAAAGGAGGGGGAATGGCTGCTGGCACAAATGAATTTGCTGGTGACCAGGAAATTAAATCTGCCTTTTCAAAGGTCGAACCTTCTGACGCCAATCACATTGATCGGTCAACTGCACACCTACCAGTTACAGCTACCCCTCATATCTCCAATTCGGACTCCCGGTTGACTTTTGCAGGTAATGAAAATTTAGATCACCCAGTCACCGGTTCAGTAACTCATTCAACGAAAAGTATTGCGGGACACATCGCTTCGCTTAAAAGCGATGACGCTCATGCCCGGTTCGATAAAATGAGAATGGGAGCCGGAGTGGTTCCCATGCTGGATCGGATCAGGATTGGAGCCCTGGATAATACAGCCCATGCTCATACACTGTTCCCGGCCGATGGTGATCCTGTCCAAATTCCGCATTCGGAGAAACATCTGGGATTTATGGTATTCAGCGAAATGATGTGGTCATTATCCGATCATTTTGGATTTCTCAATGCCGGACCAGGAGTACAATATAAATTGGGCAAAGTAACACTAGGTCTGTCTGCTGGTGCAGCCGTACCGATTCCCCGGCAAAAGGTTTTCGGTTCTGCCAATCTGAATTTTCTGGAACAATACAATTTCGCTGAAAAGTTGTATTCGGCTTCGGATCATATTTCTGTTTCTGCGGGCTATCAAAATTCATCCGTATATTATGAAAACTACACGATGAACATCGGAGTTATGGTGGCTTTAGAAGCCGATGTCCGGATGTCGCCCCGCTGGAGCATAGGCATGACCGCAGGTTGGACAAGCTTTAGCTGGGATTTTATCCAAAAAGCTGTTCCCAATCAAAATGTAGCAGCTAATACTGACCTGGCCAACCTTCGGAATACCCTATGGTACGGGGGAATCGAAGCAGGCTACGCCGTGTCACCGCACTGGAAAGCCAAAGCCGGCATCCGGTTTATCAATCCGGTTAATCCGCAGAATATCGGCATCCTGCCTTCCATACGGATGCAGTATGAGTTTTAACCC
>CBFGVZ010000301.1:0-3329 GCA_965652315.1 uncultured Saprospiraceae bacterium
CTGATTCCGTAAATTATCTCCGCATCTCCCGGATCGGCTGCAATCCCCTGGCCTTCAAAGGGAGCCGGTAAAGTGTGTTTCCAGATCAGCGTATATCCATTTGGAGGGAATTCCATTTCGTAGATTTCTTTGAAGTCGTGACCTGTGAGATAAATTTTCCCTTCCTGCATGATGAATCCTCCGGAATTGCTCATGGAACCAAACCGGTCAATGAGCTCATCCGGCAGGATCCAGGCTGCCTGTCGATGCCAGTCTGGTGAAAACCGGACGATCTGCGTCCATCGGTTATCCTTGCCTATTTGGTCTTTGAACCGATTGTAGTGTGCAAAAGCAACGTACCAGTGACCCTTGTACCAGTCGATCCAGGTGGCTGATCCGATGTCGATTCCGAAACTGTGGCTTTCTACCGGTTGCAGGGTCTGCGTGTCAAATATTTCAATCGAGCTAGCCATGGGAATGTTCGGGAAGTTGGAGTGCGCACAGTACAACTTCCCGTCGATCACCACCCCACTGTTGAGATGTTTAAAAACGCCGGTCCTGTCTTCCCATCTTCGGACCAGATTCCCATTCTCCTTTTCATATTTTTCAATTACCCTATTTCCGATGGCATAAAAAAACGAATCATCTACAGCCACGGCCTGCTGAGCAGCAGGAGCCTGAAATGAACGCAAAGCAGTGAGGGACTGACCCCAATTCTTTTGACTGGCATTACCGAATAAAACCAAAAACAACCAAAAACGTATAGCCATAACCAGAAAAATATAAACCCGGTTTGACTGGAAAGCACAATACCCTGGCGCATTCGAGCAGTCATAACCGAGTCTAAAAGTAGGAAACTAAATCATAAAAACAGGTGACATTTTTCGATTATGATTTTCTCATTGATATTTGAATTTGATATTAAGGGAATTATCGGTTCATTTTTACTTTTAAATCGAATGCGTGGCCAACTGTTTTTTCATTGTTCAACTGGTTATCTTTGATCCATTGAATCCTTGAACAATTCCTCATCATCCCATCAAAGTCGGGTACGCACTATGCCTCTGGCAGGTCCTAGCATGGACATGATATCCGATCCGGTTTTTCGAGTCGCAGACAACTTGATTTGTACACAATTTTTGTTAAGAAAATTCTAAAAAGAACACTGTAGACTGGTCAAAATTTGGCAGTGCGCTGTTGTAGCTTACGACAAGCGTATGCATCATAATATCCATCATCAGGTAGGAATTCACCCTCAATGAAAATCTGGTGCAGAATCCGGGCTGGAATGAGGCGTATATTATAAAAGAATACAAAACGTCAATTTTTCGAACGTAATCAGAAATTTAGTCCATATATTCATCGATTCCAGCAACATATTGAATAGTCCATCACTGAAATTTCAAAATCAATGATCATGAAGAACACCTTTTTATTCCTGGTAACCAGTTTAATAATTATGGGTTTCCATAATGTCCGGGCACAAGTTGATGCTCCGATATTCAAAGCCGGTTTTGCTGAGATGGACATCACTCCGGATATCGGAATGGAAAGACCTGGAAATTATGGAAAAAGCTACCATACTTTTTTCAACGACCGGTGCAAAGTCAGGGCATCCGTTTTTGATGATGGCCGGAAAAGGGTTGCCATCGTAGGGGTGGATTTACTGTTTATCACGCGATCCATAGTGCAACAGGCACGACAGATGATTGCAGAACAATGTGGTATCGAACCTGAAGCTGTGATGATCGGGGCATCCCATTCGCATTCTTCGGGTCCGATCGCCATGTCCGAACCCGGGGATTTCGATCAGGCCTCCCCGCTGGTTCAGGATCTTGTGACCAATAAGTCGATCACTTCCGACCCGGGTTATACACAGTACCTCACCAATCAGATTGTCCGCGCTGTAGTACAGGCAAATACGCACAGAACGGATGCCAGACTTGCAGTGGGTGTAGGGCATGAAGATAAAGTTTCGTTCAACCGCAGACTGCGGATGAAAAATGGCCGGACCTATTCCCATCCAGGTGTGGGCAATCCAGACATCATTGATTATGCTGGGCCGATTGACCCTGAAGTAGGGACCGTAGGGGTGTGGGATATGAATGGTCGCCTCCTGGGAATGATCGTCAATTTCTCCTGCCACGCCACTACCAACCCTGGCGGAATTTCCGCCAACTGGATCTGGACAATGGAGCGTACGATTCGGGGAGCAACGGGCCATGCTGCCTTGCCGGTAGTATTTGTCCAGGGCGCCTGTGGTGATATTACCCAGGTGGATAATCTGGCCAAACACGCCAACCCCAATGCCAAAGAATGGTGCGAAATCGTGGGTGGAAGAGTCGGTGCTGAAGCCTATAAAACGCTATTACTGATCCGACGGGGAGCCGGTAGTGACATCCCTTTGGATTACCGACGCAGGGTATGGAATATAGATCGGCGTGTACCGTCTGAAGAACACGTGAAAAAAGCGTTGGAACTGGTCCAAAAGGATCCTGAAGAAGTCGGTACTACGGACTGGGTTTTTGCAAAAGAGACCGTTTTGCTTGATGCATTGATCCAAAGCAGGCCGCAGGCGGAAGTGGAAGTTCAGGTCATCCAGGTAGGCCCGATCGCATTTGTGTCCAACCCTGCTGAATACTTTGTACAATATGGCCTGGATATCAAAAAAGGCAGTAATTTTCCGTTTACCTTTGTAGTCGAACTGGCCAATGGCTGTGTGGGTTATGTGCCCACCGAGGAGGCATTTAGCGAACATGGAGGAGGGTATGAAACCCGGTTGACCTCCTATTCCAATCTGGAAGTGACTGCAGGCACACAGTTTGCGCAAACCGGAATCAAGCTGGCCAATGAAATGACCCCTGGACCGGTGCCACAGCCGCCACTACCACCTGAATTCAAATCCGCCTGGTCTTATGGAAATTTACCACCACAATTGGATTGATGAGACCCCCCAACTGATTAAAAATATTTTTACTTTTCACATAAAATAAATGACTTATCATGCATCTTACTTCAGTCTCACTTCGACAAGCGACCATTCCGCTCCTAATGTTGATTTTGATATCTCTATCATCTTTCATCCACGCCCAGGATAAAGTTTTTCAGGCGGGGGCTTCCATCAGCAACATCACTCCGCCACTCGGTATGGAAATAGTCGGTAATTATAATACGCCTGAAGCAGATTATGTGCACGACCAGATCAATGCCAAAACCATCGTCCTGAATGACGGAACGAATACCCTGGTGCTTGTCCTGGTGGATAATGTCGCCGTCAAACGGGAGGTTTATGATGCGGCAAAAGCAATGATCCTGAACAATCTCAAAATTCCGGTAGCTAACGTTTTGAT
>CBFGVZ010000302.1:0-3328 GCA_965652315.1 uncultured Saprospiraceae bacterium
ATCGTATATCGTTAAACGTGTCTTTCTGCATGATAAGATGACCGTACCAGTGGTCCACTTTCCACGAAGTCAAATCCGCGCGCATAGCCTTCTTCACGGTAAAATTCGAAGGTATCCGGATGAACAAATTCGGCTACCTTAATGTGCATTTTTGTTGGTTGGAGATATTGTCCGAGGGTCATGACGTCACATCCATGCGCCCGGAGGTCGTCCATAGTGGACAGCACTTCATCGCGGGTTTCACCCAGGCCAACCATGATACCGGATTTGGTTCTTTTGCCATAGTCTTTGGTTCGCTGGATTTGTTCCAGGCTCCGGTCATATTTGGCTTGTGGGCGCACGAGCCGGTACAATCTGGGAACGGTTTCCATATTATGTGACACGATTTCCTGTCCGGCGCTGATCATTCGTTCCAGCGCCCACCAGGTGGCTCTCACATCAGGAATCAAAGTCTCGATAGTGGTTCCCGGGGATTTTTCCTTCACAGCCCGCACTGTCTGATGCCAGATTTCTGCGCCCCGGTCTTTGAGTTCATCCCGATTCACCGAAGTGATCACGGCGTGCTTCACCTGCATCAATGCAATGGCTTCAGCAACCCGTTGGGGTTCGTCCTCATCATATTCAGGCGGCCGGCCTGTTTTTACGGCACAGAACGAACACGAGCGCGTGCACACATTGCCCAAAATCATAAAGGTGGCCGTGCCCGCGCCCCAACATTCTCCCATATTGGGACAATTGCCACTTTGACAAATGGTGTGTAAATCGTATTCATCCACCAGGCGGCGGACTTTCTTATAATTTTCCCCGATTGGCAGCTTCACCCGCAACCAATCTGGTCGTTTTTGACGTTTTTCGGTGATAGGGAGTTCTATCATAATAATGGATTTTGTCTCAGAATAACAGGAATAATGGAGTTCGGTTTACTTCCGTTTCCCAAATTGTAAAGATACATAAAGATTGAGAAAGAAAGGCTTGCTGGATTGATCCACCATGAGCGGAATGGAGGAAAAATAAAAATCGAGCATCAGACCGATTTCTGTGGCCATAATTATATGTTCGTCTTTGCTCCAGTCGAAGTGCATCCCACCCTGAGCATGGATCCCGGGTGCAAATTTCATTTCGCCAAGTCCTTTCCTGAAGGGCGCTTTCCCGAAAATATCCTCATCATTGAGAAAATCTTCCCGGTTTTCTTCGGAGTATTTGATATATTCAAAATCACGACTGGTCAGATTGTCGCTTTCCCGGACGACCTGGATATAATAAGGCTTGATCAGGCCGGCCGATATTCCATACCGGTACGTGTAACCCACCAGGATGTTTTTCTTAGAGATCTTATCACTGAGGAAAATGGTTTTGCCCTGACTGACCCTTAAAGTATACAGAGAATTTTGTTTTCCGTAAATGTAATTTTTGAAAAATCCCCGGCTGATACTCGATTTTAAAGATTGCAGACCGCTGTTCAATTCTCTGGGGTGGCGGATCTGACCTACTTCCACCTGATAATATTTGTCGGTATAATAATTGGGAATTTGGCCAAATCGATATCCGGCTTGCAATCCTGCAGGTGACAATTTTATCGTAAACTGCCGGCTATGGGTGTATATCTTCTGCGCGGACGGTTGCAGGGGCTTGGGCCATTGAATCGCCTGACCACTCAATCCTGTACTCAGGATAAGTAAGAATGGGATCAGAAGATATATAGTTCGATTTTGCATGTTATTCTATAGCCGTCCCTAATTTACTAAAAGAATCCTAATAATTCTAATTGAAGGTGTTATATTCGCTCAATTTAGACAAATTTTAATGACAACCCTATGGTAACACCTACAGTAGTACTTATCGTTATTGCAATCTATTTTGGGGTTCTCATTTTCATTTCCAGGGTCACCTCAAAAGATTCTTCCAACGAAGACTTCTTCATAGGTAACAGGGAATCCCCCTGGTATGTTGTGGCTTTTGGTATGATCGGGGCCACCCTCTCAGGTGTAACCTTTATAAGCGTTCCCGGCTGGGTAGGGGATGCCCAGTTTTCGTATCTCCAAATGGTCATAGGTTATGTTTTTGGTTATATCATAATAGCCTATGTGCTCATGCCCACCTATTACAGGATGAAACTGACTTCGATATACGGTTACCTGGATCATCGATTTGGGGTCGCTAGCTACAAAACCGGGGCCAGTTACTTTCTGCTTTCACGGACGATCGGGGCTTCTTTCCGAATGTTCCTGGTAGCCATCGTACTTCAACAATTTCTGATGGACGCGATAGGCATTCCATTCTGGATTACAGTGGCGTTGACGATCGGACTCATCTGGGTCTATACTTATAACGGGGGCATCAAAACCATCATTTGGACCGATACTATACAGACGGCCAGTATTTTGATCGTATTGGTGGTGACAATCATATATATTTCCAATTATTTTGACTGGTCCTTGACTGAAATGATCTCCGAAGTCAGGCAAAGCGATTACAGTCAGGTCTTTTTTTTCGAGGGGGGATGGTCGGATCCGAAAAATTTCTGGAAGCAATTCTTTGCCGGAATGTTCATCACCATTGTCATGACGGGTCTCGACCAGGACATGATGCAAAAGAATCTCAGCATCAGCAATATAAAGGATGCTCAGAAGAACATGAATACCTTCAATGTGATCCTCTTTTTCGTTGTTGCGCTTTTCCTGGTGCTTGGGGCACTACTTTATATCTTTGCCCAATCCAAAGGAGTAGGCATCCCTACCCGAATGGTGGGCGGAGAGGCCGTGCCTTCTACCGATCTCTTATTTCCCGTCCTGGCCATGGAACATCTCGGACCGGTCATCGGTGTACTTTTTTTAATAGGTCTTATTGCTGCCGCATACAGTTCTGCGGATTCCGCCCTGACCTCGCTGACCACTTCATTTTGTATCGATATATTAGGTTTTGAAAAGTCCACTATGGCAGAAAAACAGAAAATAAGGACGCGTCAAAAAGTCCATATCGGTTTTTCAGTTTTGCTTTTCTTAATTATCCAGATTTTTTGGTGGATCAACAATGAAGCCGTGATTTCTTCCCTGTTTACAGTGGCAGGATACACCTATGGCCCACTACTGGGGCTCTACGCTTTTGGTTTCTACACCAAACGGCAGGTAAATGACAGATGGGTGCCGCTCATTTGCATACTGGCCCCTCTTTTGAGCTATATTCTAAGCAGTAATTCGGAAAACTGGCTGAATGGCTACCAGTTTGGATTTGAGATTTTACTGGTCAACGGATTATTCACCTTTATCGGATTGTGGATCATTTCCGGAACTTCACGTCAAAAATAATGGGTTGAGGGGATTCTTAACCT
>CBFGVZ010000303.1:0-3286 GCA_965652315.1 uncultured Saprospiraceae bacterium
TGTTGAGCGCGGTCCGGTTAAAATACCGGGGTCGGGATTTCTGCCTGTGGTTGAATATGGCCACTTCAATGGCGGCGTAAAGGTCGTTTTCATCGAAGGGTTTGACGATGTACCCCATGGGATGGGTGTGTTTGGCATCGGTCACCACCGCCTTTCCCGAATAGGCAGTCAGGTATATAAAAGGAATTTGATAAAGATCGTTAATCTGGTGGGCTATATCAAATCCAGCCATCTCATTTCCGAGGTTGATATCGAGTAAAACAATATCCGGTGAAGCTTCTTTTAAGAGCGAAAGAGCCGCCGATTTGGTATGGGCAACCCCGACCACTTCGTAGTGAGAATTGGTCAGAATTTCCCGGATATCCTCTGCGATCAATGGGTCGTCCTCAACAATTAAAACTTTCACTTTATTCATTAAATGACGTTTATGGAATCTGGAATACTTATGGAAACCACGGTTCCGGCCGGAGAATGGCCTACCGTAAGGGTAGCCCTGAGTTTGTCGGTGAAAGCTTTGATCAACCGGTACCCCAGGCTTTTCGTACTTTCGATGGCAAAATGATCGGGCAATCCCCGTCCGTTGTCCGAAACTTTGAGATGGATAGCACCGGGCTGTTTTTTCAGGGCGATTTCCAGGGTTCCACCTTTGTCGGCATCGAAAGCGTACTTGAATGAATTGCTGATGAGTTCATTGAGAATCAGCCCAATGGGAATGATGGTATCCACGTCCATTTTGATGGGGTCAATATCGGTATTGACCTCCACATTGACGGTGCTGGATTGATAGCTTTTCACCAGGCTGTCGGTCAGATTATCGATGTATTCTTCCAGATCAACACCCACCAAATCCTCGTCCTGGTATAGCTTCTGGTGGATAAGCGCCATGGATCTGACCCGATTGCGACCGGACTGAATCGCGTCTCGCGCCTGCGGACTCTCCAGTTGCCGGCTTTGCAGGCTAAGCAGCGACGAAATGACCTGTAGGTTGTTTTTGACCCGGTGATGAATTTCTTTCAATAGAATTTCCTTTTCACCCAAAGCTTTGGATACCTGCTCGTTTTTTTCGGACAAAATCCTGTTGGATCGTTTGTGCAACCGGAACATATTGAAAAGCAGTCCGGAAATAATCACGCTGACCAATATGCCGCCGATGAGCATCCAGGTGACTCTTTGATGTTCGCGCAACTTCACCTCCGATTCCAGCCTTTGAATTTCTCTTTCGCGATCAAATGCATAGTTCATTTCCAATTGGGCCAGTTGCTTTATATTTTCGGAGTTGAAAAGAGAATCCCGTAATTGTATATGCTCTTCGTAGTATTCCAAAGCTGTATGAGCATCCCCATTCTGGCGATGTACCAGGTAGAGGCATTCACAGGCTTTGGATTTATTCGCCACATGCGCACGGTCTTTTGCCAGATTCAAACCGGTTTCACAATCTTCCCGGGCTTTGTCGGGTTGGTTGAGTTTCAGGAAAAGCAATCCTCTTTCGATGTAGGCTTCGATCAGGCCTTCCTGATGTCTTTCTTTTTCAAATACCTCCAGGGCCAGGTTAAATTCTTCCATAGCCGTATCCCATTTTCCCATTCGCATGTGTACCCGACCAATGTTGAATTGGGTAGAAGCCATACTCCTGGTGGGTGCGCCCACGTTTTCTTTCAATTCGAGCGAAGTGTTCAGATATTCAAGGGCCTGGTCGAGGTTTTCCTGCCTCATGTACATTTCCCCGATATTGCCCATCACCACGGCGGCGCTGGAATGGTCGTCCAGCTCCATCAAAAGCTCGTACGATTCGGTGTAATACCGGATGGCCTGGTCAAAATCCTTCAGCGAATGATATAAGGCGCCAATGCTGTTATCCAGGATACTGATCTGACCCCTCCGTCGTATTTTGTCGGATTCACTAAGTTTCATAGTATCCAGGTTTACCAGAATTTCCTTGGCATTGAGTTTGGTCTGGAGAGCCCGTGATACCTGTCCTTTGATGGTTTGCAATCCGGATTGAGTCGCCAGGATTTGGGAGTAAAGAAACGGCCAGTTGTGAACCGATTCTACAGACAGGGCTTTTTCAAGGTAATAGTTTGAACTGTCCGGATTGGAACCGAAATAAAAAAAATTGCCCATCGAATACCAGTAATTAATCAGCGATTTTTCATTCCCGGATCTTTCGGCGATTTCCCCCGCTTTGTCCAGAAGTTGGCGGGAGTCTTTGTGGTATCGGTATTTTTTACCGGCAAATCCAAGCAGCCTGGTCACTTTATCCGAATCGGATTTCAGCGTATCGATCCCTGCAAGAATGAGGCTGATTTCATCCGAATCCGTACCCTGAGCATACAGCGGACGATCCGTTAAAAGGGTCATGATTATTATCAACGAAATTATTTCTATGGGACGTTTTCGCTTCATACCTCGTTCGATCGGTTCCTGGCTAAAGATAATCCTTTCATTATGAAAATCTTGTGTCGACAGGACTAATATACCTAAATATATGATACCCCCTTACTCCTTGCCTCTTTGTAAACTTTCGGTACGCATTATCCGTGCTCTTACTGGCATAACGTCGGCATGCAACGGCCTGTAAGGATTCAGGAGAAAGTTGATGGTTTGATTAAATACAGATCTCCTGACCTTACGTAAATTACCTTGTCGTGCTTTAGTCTGGTGAGATATTTGAACCCACTTCGGGGGGCCTTTTTGACATGATAGAATTGGTACTTTCAGATTACATTCCCGCCTTTGAAAATCGGATAACCTGATTATCCACTGGTTCGAGGGACTGCAGGTAAATGTAGATCGCTTCCAGATCCGATTCCTTCATGCCCCCATACATCACCCAGGGCATGAGCGATTGAAAATCCCCTGGTGCGATCGGCTCCGGCGTATAGGTTGAGTCGGCATATCTTTTAAATCGCTGGACAAATTGATCCATCGTCCAGGTTCCGAGCCCGTTTTCATGCGGAGTCAGATTGGCGGACCGCACGATACTTCCATCCGGAGATACAAATTCACGACCACCTGCCAGCGGTTCACCAATAAATTTTCCATTTTTGAAATCGGTATGGCAGTCCCCGCAAACGGCTGCTTTGACCAGGTACTCACCGAATGCGATGCGGTCATCTTCAGGCGGAATTTCAGAAAATTGGGCTTTCTGAGGCATCGTCCGAAGGATCACATTCATAGGGAAAGCAGCTTTGGAATCGGGGTGATCGGCTTCTATGGGATCCAGACTTTTGATATAGGCGATGACCGATTTGACATCTTCCGGGTCAATACTTCCATAATTGGGGTA
>CBFGVZ010000304.1:0-3285 GCA_965652315.1 uncultured Saprospiraceae bacterium
GATTATAAAATTAAAATACATGGGGAAGGTATGCCTACTTTGAGAGGCCGGGCTTCCCGATCCCTATTGATACGACGCAAAAGCCCGTCTGAACCGATTCCCTAATTTTGCTTAGCCAGAGATCTTGCTATGAAGTTCGATGAGGCCACAACATCGCCTTTTCAGGGCTCAATTCCTATCACTGGCTTCCATAGGCTGAAGTCCATCAGCTAAAATACCGGCGTCCTTTCATACCACTCCCTTGGCCCCTCCTCAATTTTGATCATTATTCGCCACATCGGGGATGCTCCATAAAAAATCCGTTTTTAGCTTTCCCAGGAACACCTCTATACTATCCCTGTTGCCGTCTGAAATAGAGGTGATCACCTTTCCGTGGGCCATATCGATGTATGTATTGGCTACATAAAAATCGTTGTCGATCGTGTCGGTCTTGAAATAATGTGCCGTGGCGTGACAGCTCATGCAATTGGTTTCCACACCATATTTATTTTCGATCAACTTTTCCGGCGATTGGATCAGGCCCGGGAGCCGTATGGCCTGATCCGGTCCAAAATCAAAGGGGGCTTCCAGATAAGGATTGAAAGCATAGACGGGTTGTCCGTATATGTCTCCACCGGTATAGGGTTGTACCGGATCGATCATTTGGTAAGCAATGGTGGTGGCGTAGTGTCGGACGGCAGAATCGGAGATAAATTTCCCCTGCCCGGCTATCCGTGACGAACTCGGAAAAGGGGGATTGTCCGGATCAGGAGTCCAGAAAAAGGTCTGCCAGGTCCATCGCCGGATCTCTTTGGTGGTCAGATGCATTCCGACAAGGACCGCATAATCCCCGGCCCGGATGTTTTGATTTCCTTCCTGTTCGACGAGTTCCACTTCTGCTTCGGTCAGCCGGTAATAGATGAAATCTGACACATTGTAAGCACAGGTGGATTCCCAGTCCGTATTGGTGGAATCGCACGTTTGACCGGTTCCGGTGGAAGTGTTGTTCAGGTCCACATAAATGTAATTGTTCCAGTCGCCGCTGGGGTACGGTCCGGGGTTGGAAGGTGGACCTTTCCATACCGGGATCCGACCGTATTGATCATCCTGAGACAGCACGTAAAATACCGGTTTGATGGCAATGGAGGAATCCGGGAAATCCGCGATCGAAGAATGGTGTGCATCCAGCAATGCCTGCAAAGTACTATCCTCCAGATACCCGTTTTCACCTGCAAAGTTCGCCGTTCCGGTATTGTATTGGACGGAAACATAAAACGCAGGATCAAGATCGGCCAACCCGCGCGCATGGAATTGCCGGGGTTTGTTCAGATCGATCAACCGGGTAGCGGTAATTTGTTTTTCTGCCAGTACCTGTCCGGGGCTGAGCCAGGTCATCCAATCCCGTAAAACCGTGCCTTCGGAAATCTGGCCGGTGGGTTGATTGATCATATTCCATATTTGCCAGGTATGGAGTGCCAGCGAATCGATCTCACCATCTGTGATCCAGCCATTGATCAGGTTGGAATCGGTGGGGAAATGAAATCGACCGTCCCTCAATCCGGTATTTTCATTAGAGGGGTCAATCCGGTTACAATTGATTGCTGAGAGGAGTGTAGCCAGGCAGATGAGTAGAAGTAGTGGCTTTTTCATTAAGAGGTATTAATTGATTAAAAATTTGTCAATCAAATACCGATTTAAGGGATTAATGGGTTTGGGGTGGAAAAATACAAATAAAATATGGATAATTCGTTCATCTGACTTATAAATCACGGCAGCCATAAAAAATCCGTCTATCCTCAGATGGAAATAGTATTAGAATGAGGTGGGTTGTGGCAAGACCAAAGGGGAAATCCAACTATCCTCAGATGAAAATGTCCGGGGTCCTGACAGACTCTTGCAGCGGGACCGGTGAGAAAGGTATGGTCTGTCATCTGGATAAACGGGAAAAAGAAAGTCAATTGCTGCTGGCTATGGCCGTTGACTATTTTTCGAATCCTCGTACAAATAAAATATGTAATCCGTCGGAATACCGGGGTATCCTTGCTGCCGGAGCATGGCGGTGATGTTGCCGCGGTGATAGGTGCCGTGGTTGACTACATGTTCCACCAGATCCGAGATCGGTAATGTGGCTTCCCCGTACCGTGGATGATTGATGGTGATGGGATTGTCCGGATCTTCAAGCGCCGAGATAAATGCCTGATATCGATCAGAAATTTTCCCGTACAGGTCGATTAACTCCTGGAGATTCTTGCCATCCGCATTCTGTTCCAGTACCTTGATCTCCGCCATGGTCTCGTCAAATGTGTCGCCGGATATCACACTGAACCACATCCCATCCACCATATAGATATGTACGACTACCTCGTGAATAGAGGCAAAAACGCTTTCGATTTCTTTATTATAGGCCTGGTCGGGCAGGCTTTTGAGATGATTCAAGACCCGGCTGTTGGCCCAGATATTATATTGATATCGCTGGAGAGCAGTGTTTTTCTTCATAGAGATTAAACGTTTTATTGAATGCTGGATTATGTGTCACGTAACGCAGGAATCTGAAATGTTTTATCGGTCATCGAAATGACTGCCAATTGCAAAAATATATTTTCTTGTCATTACAACGATAGATCAATCGACCCTAATATCCCGATAATTATTGTACCACCACTCATTATAATCCGCGAAAATCAGACCCTGTCCCTCACCCACACTAAATTATTGATCCGAATTCCTAAATCCTAAATCTGTCAGCCCCTGTTGTATCTCCGGTGCCGACATAAACAAATCCCAGATCAACCCGGTTCTGTAATTTTCGATCATCACGGGAATGGTGAGCTGGTCGATGGCCAGATATCGGGGCAGAAACCAATCGGCCTCCAGACTGAAGGCATCGTATGGGCCGTATTCACCGATCAACTCCGGATGACTGTCATATAAGAAATGTAAAAAACGCATGCTCTCTTCCGGTGTGTAAGGAAACGAGCTCAAGGCCGCCGTGGGCGTGATCACCCCGCGATCGTTGGTCGGACTATGGCCAGCATAACCCTCGATGGAGTAACTGGACGTAAGTCCCCAGCAGGAATCCGAGTAGCCCTCGTAATTTTGGGGATTGTCCACACAATACCTGTATTGGATCAGTGCGTGATTCCTATTCAATGCCCAGTAATCGGCGTACTGGTCTTTCAGTCCCCGGGGATCGAGCCCCAGATAGGAATAGTGGGCCCAAAACAAGGGGCCGACCATTCTACCCGGCGTACCGTAATGGTAGAGGACCTGTGGAAGATTGTAATATTCGTCATTGCTGACGATCTC
>CBFGVZ010000305.1:0-3279 GCA_965652315.1 uncultured Saprospiraceae bacterium
ACCGTGATATTGGATTCGATATAATCGATGTTAAACGGGGATTCAAAAGTCCGTCCACCCCACATATCACTCCGCAATTCACCCATAATCCAAAACGTCGACATCCGCCCCCGGAAAGTTCCATACAAGCCAGTATGAGCTGCACGGGCTCCACTTTCCGTATCCCAGAACCCCTGATAAGTCAGTTCGCTGGGAGATTTGAGATCGATCAAATCATCACACCCCGTCAAGGTGAGGAAGGCCATAAAAACCGCCAGAATACTTATATTTTTCATCGCTTTCATTTTCATATTCGATTAAAAAGTGATATTTACTCCAAAAGTCAGACTGCGGGGCACGGGGAACTCTCCGGCCTGGTATCCACCTTCTTCCGGTGTGTTACCACTGTAGCTTTTGAAATAATGAATATTGGATCCGGTGAGGTACAGATTGAGTTGTTTGACCTGTTCCTGAAGGAAGAGACCGGATAAATCATAACTCAGCGTTACTTCCCGCAGCGCGAGATAATTTCCTTTTTCCCAAAATCGGCTGTTGACACTGGCCTCGCTTCCCCTGAATATATTCCGTTGGGCGTCGACAAACACGTACCGGGGCACATCGGTATCCCGGTTCTCGGGCGTCCACGAGTCCAGCACCATAGCATCGGGATTGAGGTTACCCTGCGTTTGGGCGATTCCTTTGCCCCGAATGTGGTTGTATATATGGTGGCCCAGAGCAAAATCGGTTTTGATATACAGGCCAAATTTTTTGTACATCAGATTGGAAGCCAGCCCGCCATACACATCGGGCGTGGATCGACCTATAATCCGTCTGTCATAACTGTTGATAATATTATCCCCATTGATGTCGACCCAGGCCACGTCCCCCGGATATCTTTTGGTGTGATCGGGGAGCAGAACGTCGACCCGGCCTTCGTGCACTGCCACTTCAGCCTCATCTCTGTAGATATAATCCTGAATGTAAGCTACGATGACATCATTGCCCACCCGCTGCCCTTCCTGCAATCCACCAACCCACTCAAGTTCTCCATTATCATTATAAATCTGGTATCCTCCCTGACGGTTTCGTTCGTTATCATTTTCGGGCAACTTGACCACATAGTTTTTGAAATGCGTAAAAGTCCCGGTAATGTGCCACGATAAATCGTTGCTCCGGATGGGCTCGATATTGAGTTGCAATTCGATCCCTTTGTTTCGCAGCGTTCCGTTGTTGGTTGTGATCGAACTGAATCCAGTCCAGTAGGGCAGTGTCAACCCTGCAATTTTGTCCTGGACATCCCGGACGTAATAATCAGAGATAATGGATAATCGATTATTCAACATGGAAAAATCCAACCCAAAGTTGAGCGTAGTCGAACGCTCCCAGCGCAGATCCAGTGTCGGTAAACCCGTATTCCCGTAGCCCGTAGAGCCATCATAAATGCCCTGGGATCCGTACGATCCAAACACCGAATAATTTCCACCGATGGATTCGAGGTTACCATTCACGCCATAACTTACGCGGGGTTTGATCGTATTAAAGATTGAACCCACACCGGAACCATCAAAAAAGGCCTCTTCGTGAACATTCCACCCCAGCGAGATTCCGGGGAAAAATCCGTATTTATTATTCCCCAGCTTCGAGCTTCCGTCCCGTCGGAAAGTCAGCCCCACCAGGTACCGACCCTGATAATCGTAGTTGAGCCGGCCAAAAGCTGATACAATGGCATTTTCGGTTTCAAAACTATAGGGCACGCCATTGGCCTCGCTACCCGCATTGAGGGTATGAATCAGATCGGTCGGGGAATCTTTCGTAGCCGCTCTGAATTGATAGTAATTATCTTTATAGTACTCGGATCCCAAAAGTAAATCAAAAGTGTGGCTGGCGATGGCCCGGGAATAATTCAGCATTCCGGTAAACTGGTTGCGGGTAGTCCTCTCCAGACTCGCCGACGCATTCCGGGAGGTAATCAGGGTCCCTGCGTTGAGATACGCCTTATTAAATGCTTCGTTGTGATTGTTTATGGTAAAATGATTGGCCCGCAAATCGAGTGTGAGCGTATTCCATATCCGCCAGTTGACACCGAGCGAGGCTGAAAGACGCTGCTCCAGATTATCCCGGATGAATTTATCCTGGTAGTATAAGGGGTTTCCAAAACCAAAATTGGTTCCGGGGTTGTATTGATTGGACCAGGTTCCATCGGGGTTGTTATTGTACGTTCTGGCAGTGGTAGGCTGGCCGGCGAACCGACGGAATACGGTATTGTCATCACCGAGCGGGGAAAGATCCAAATTGGAATGGGAATATAAAATATTGGAATACGCCTGGACATCCTCGTGGATCTTATACGAACCGCTGAACTTTCCACTATATCGTTTGAAGCCGGAACCCAATATCAACCCATCATTATCGAGATATCCCAGACCCAGGTAGTACGTGCCTCGTTCGTTACCACCATCAAACGAAAGGTATGTATCGCTGGAGGTGCTATTCTGATATATCCAGTCTTCCACATCGGGATTGTCGTAAAATAAAATTTCTCTGGAAGGATCCAGGGGGTCTGTGACCGTTTGCCATCCGTCAAAGTCCAGAAGGTGTCGGTTATCGTCAGATAGGTATTGTGTGGTAAAAGGGGAATTCGTAGCGTTGCCACCGGTTCCAAACGCCAGTGGGCCATCGAGAAAGTTCGCAAAATCGTTGGGTCTGCCGGTGGCTTCCCGGTACCATGCCACCGCCTGGCGACTATACCGGATAAAATCCGCTGCGTCCAGGTATTGCGGAATGGGACGCCGGTAATTTTTACTAAATTTTTGTTTCACATTAATATTGGACGAACCTGCTGTTCCGCTTTTCGTGGTAATCAGGATCACCCCATTTGCCGACCTTGCCCCGTAAATAGCTGTAGCTGCGGCATCTTTGAGCACTTCGATAGATTCTATGTCATCAGGATTTAAGGCATAAAAACTTCCGGGAATTCCATCGATCAAAATCAACGGTGATCCAGTACCGCTAAATGAGGTGCCTCCCCGCAATACGATCCGGGGCGTCGAGCCGGGCTGACCGGTGGTATTGGTCACTTGCAGACCGGCAATAGTGCCCTGCAACGCTGTAGCTGCGTTGGACCGGGTGGAGGTTTCCAGGATCCGGCTATCGAGTTTGGAAATTGACGTCGTCATGGTGGTCCGCGCCTGCTTGCTATAACCCGTAACGACCAATTCATCCAATACGGATGGATTTTGCTGTAGCGTAATGGTTATGGCCGACTCGGCACCCACTTCCACTTCCCGGGTTTGATAACCG
>CBFGVZ010000306.1:0-3278 GCA_965652315.1 uncultured Saprospiraceae bacterium
CCGGGTGCCGTTTTCCGGATCACCAAATTGCCAGTTCGGAGCCCATAAGGCAGCATTGCGTATGTTAAATGATACCCAACCTGATTGTAAGAATGTTCGTTGAAGCAGCATTTGTGGCAACCTATAAGAGATTGCTACATTTTCCAGCCGAATATAGGATTGGTCAAAATAAACGCTGTAATTCACACCTTTGGCCGGTGCTGATCGCAGACGGGCATATAGATCCGTCGGATTTTCAGGAGTCCAGTACGGAATAGCCCAGGTATTCCGTCGATCCTCTACGTGATTATCATGTTTTGCCTGATTAAAAGCACTTTTCTGGCCCCAGAGTGAATAAAGTATAAATGATGCCTGCCAGTTCTTAAATAATTGGAAGTTGTTGGTCATGGTCCATCGAAACCTCGGGCTTGAATATCCTAAAAATTGCTTGTCGTCATCGTTCAAAATTCCATCCCCGTTGACGTCTTCCAGTCTGAAATCTCCTGGAGCCTGGTTCCATTTGGCTGCTTCATCTTTCTCATTAAGCCTCCAAGTGCCCATATTGTGATAATCCCATATGACATCTTTGGAATGACCGATAAACCAATTATTCGCAATGTCATCAGGTTCCCTGGAGCCAATTACATTCCCATTTTCATCCAGTATGTCAAATTCTTCCCCGGTGATGGATACGATTTTATTCCGGTTGAGTGAAAATGTAAAATTAGTCCTCCATTCAAAATTTTCCTTGCTCCAGTTGCGACTATTCAATCCGACTTCCAATCCAAGGTTATCCACCTGGCCGAGATTGGCGTACACTCGACTAAAACCCGTGATGGAAGGTAATTCCCGGTTGACCAGTACATCGGTGGTTTTCATATTGTAAAATTCCACATTTCCGGCGAGTACACCACCCAGTAAATTAAAATCCAGACCGAAATTTAATGCTTTGGTCTGTTCCCATCGAAGATCTTTATTTTCCATGGTGGTGATCACCAGGGTAGGGATCGTAAATGCCGAACCACTTTGGTCAGCATTGAGGACTTTGTCCGATGATATACGGGAAAGCGCGGCATAATTGGCTATCGACCGGTTACCGTTGCTTCCCCAGGACGCCCTCAATTTGAGGTAATCAATCACCCCGGAACTGAAAAAGTTTTCTTCACTGACGACCCATCCCAAAGCTGCTGCCGGGAAGGTAGCCCGTGGATTGGAATACCCGAACAAGGAAGAACCATCCCGACGGATGGAAAGCGTTACCAAATACCGATCATCGAATCCATAATTTATCCGGGCCATCAGCGCATCCGCCGTTTCATAGCTGTCATTTGTTCCCAGTTCCGGAAGCGTTCCCGTACTTAAATCATGGTAACCCAAAACATCGTTTGGTGAAAAATACCGGTTGGACATATCATTAAAGTGAAAACGGCTTTTTTCTGCATTGGCGAGTAAAGTAACACCCACATTATGGACCTCACCGAATGTACGAGACCAGTTGATGATATTATCTATCTGCCATTCCCTGGTCAATCTGTTATTCCGGGAGGCAGCTCCTCCAAATAGGCCCCAGGCTGGATGTTCGGATGAATCGTGTATAAAATTATGGTAAAACTCAAGCCGGGTCGTAAAATTCAGGGTATATTTAATGCCAAATGGAAGATCCACAATCGTATACAGCTTCGGAAAAAAGGTAAAATACTGTCGCTCCCGATCCCTGTATCTTCTCTCCAATAAAGGATGGCTGGCCTGAATATCATCGTTAGGGTACAACCGAAGCGTTTCACCATCATCAGCATAGTATAAACTATATGGTGTCAGATTCTGGTACTGACCCGCAGCAGCAGGAACCGAACTTTCATCCCGGAAAGCAAACTGGGCATTTACCCCGACTTTTAGAAACCGGGTAGCCTGACCTTCGATATTCAATCTGGATCGCACCGTCTCAAACTGATCCCCAATGACCAGAGACTCATTGTTCATAAAACCCAGGGACCAATAATAATTAAAGTCCTGTTTTTGTCCTGCGAGACTGACATTGTAGTCCTGCCTCAATCCATTTTGAAATATGTCATCTTCCCAATCCCGTACCAATCCTGCTTTGTAACTTTCGATTTCTGTACCGGTCAATCGTAAACCAGACAACCAGGCATCGACCATATTTTCTTCATTGGTACTGTGATAATCCAGCCAGGCATCCAGGTATCGGGGATCGATGGTTCTGGGATCGTCAAATGGACTCCACTCCGTAGATGGAACTGTAGCAGAGAATACGGATTTGAACATGTTGGATCTCCATTGAATAAAACTTTCCGCATCGTAAGGTCGTACCCGGTTAGAAGCCGTTGCCAGACCAATGTTTGAGCTAAAAGTAATGCTGGGTTTGTTACCGGTTCCTTTTTTGGTCGTTGTGATAACGATCACCCCATTGCTGGCCCGGGAACCATATACAGCTGCAGAACTCGCATCTTTCAATACATCAATCCGATGGATATCGTTGGGATTGATATCGGAGATATCGCCATTATAGATGACACCGTCCAATACGATCAATGGGCTGGAACCGGCCGTTAAAGTATTATCACCTCGGATCTCAAATCCACTATTTCCTTTTGCTGATGTCGCATATCCAACATTTAGTCCCGGTACCGTCGTACGGAGTAGGTCGCTTACATTCGCCGGCGTGTATTTTTTCATTTCTTCGGCATCGACTTGCGTTATCGAACCAGTCAGATCGCTTTTCTTCATGGTACCATATCCCACTACAACCACTTCATCCAATAATTGCGAATCGGTCTGCAAGGTGATTAAGATACTGGTCCGCCCATCCACAGGCACTTCCTGGCTTTGATAACCGATATAGGAAACCAACAGAATTGCGTCTTCCTCTACATCTTCCAGAGTAAAATGTCCGTCAAAGTCCGTCGCAGTTCCCTGATTACTCCCTTTTACCTGAATATTGACCCCGATCAACGGTTCACCAGATTCATCCGTGATCGTACCCGATACGTCAGTTAAAGAAAACATCAGTATGCTATAAGCTACATTATCTCCCGGATTATCATAAATATGCACTTTATTTACTTCTACTGGGTACGCTCTACTGACCACACTCAGGGTTAATACAGTGCACCCAATCAAAATTTTGTGTATTACCCCTTTCATGCTGATTATGTTTTGCAGGTATTTTATATTATAATCATTCGTTTTACAAGTTAGTCATTTTTCCAGAATTTCCAAACTACAAAGTAATTAATTGGACGCACCACAACTGAAATTTTACCGATAGCCGTTATTCGTCG
>CBFGVZ010000307.1:0-3266 GCA_965652315.1 uncultured Saprospiraceae bacterium
TTGTACCGCCGCATGCGGACCGCTATATTCCGTACCGGCCATTGGGTGGGTCGGCAAATATCGGGCACGGTTGGGATGACCTTTTACGCTGTCAATTATATCCTTTTTGGTACTTCCTACATCGATGACCATCTGGCGGTCCACCCGGTCGAGAACTGCTGGAAGTACGCGCCGGATGATCTGAACCGGCATAGCCAGGATGAGGATATCAGCACGGTCCGTGAGTTCTTCCAGACTGGCACAACATTCCTCTATAATGCCCTTTTGCAAAGCTATATCCAAATGGTCTTTACTCTGGTCGAAGCCCAGAACCCGGTCTGCATAGCCCGAATCCTGCAACGCCAGCCCGAGCGATCCGCCAATCAAGCCCAATCCTGCTATTCCCACTTTCATGTGATCGATTTTTTAGATTCCAGCATTTGTTTCACTCGTTGTCGGGCCCTTTCCAGTATTTCCTGTTCCATACAGACCGATATCCGGATATATTGATTCCCCTGATCACCAAAAATCCCGCCCGGCGTGATGAACACATCCGCTTGATACAACAGATCATCACTCAGGGCATACCCATCCTCATATGAATCCGGCACCCGGCCCCAGGCGAACAATCCGGCCTGGTTTTTTTCATAATCACATCCCAGGTCTTCAAGGATTCGATAAGCTATTTCCTTCCGGTTCCGGTACATTTCATTGAGCTCCGCGTACCATTCTTCGCCCAGACCGAGCGCTACGACGGCCGCAAGTTGGGACGCGCGGAACATACCCGAGTCCATATTGGATTTGAACTTAATGATCTCCGACAAAAAATGGTCTGCCCCAACGATCGCTCCGATCCGCCACCCGGCCATATTGTGCGACTTGCTCAGGGAATTGAGTTCGAGACAACAATTCCAGGCCCCTTTTATCGCCAAAATGGATTGCGGGTCAGGGTTGAGGATAAAACTATAGGGGTTGTCATGGCAGATCAAGATCTGCTGTTCATTTCCAAAAGCCACCAATTCTTCCCAGAAGGCGTGATTCGCCCGTGCACCCGTCGGCATGTGCGGATAATTGACCCACATCAACCGGACTTTCGAAAGGTCCTGCCGACGAAGTTTGTCCAAATCCGGTAACCAGCCCGAATCACCTGTCAGGTTATAAAGGCGGTTCGTTCCTCCGGCCAGTGTGGTTGCCGACTGGTAGGTTGGATAACCCGGATTGGGTACCAGTGCCTCATCTCCGGGGTCCAGAAAAGCCATGCTGATATGCATAATCCCCTCCTTGGACCCGATCAACGGCAGAATCTGGGAATCGGGTTTGGTTTCCACACCATATTTATCCCGATACCAACCGCTGAATGCCCTGCGCAACTCCGGGATGCCATAATAACTCTGATAGCCGTGACCATCGTCCTTTGCGCTTTCCCGAATAAGGGCGTCGCGCACCGACTGGTGGGGTGGCTGGTCAGGGCTGCCAATACCCAGGTTGATGATGGGACGGCCCTGCGCTTTCAATTGCGCAATTTCCTGAAGCTTGGTGGAAAAATAATACTCCCTGATTCCGGATATTCTTTTTGATGGTCTAGCCTTCATAGTGTTGTCCTTCTTTGTATTTACCCAGGACCCGGACACCCCGGGCGTAATCCGATAATTCTTCAATGATCTCACTCAGACGTTCCGGTTCGGCCAGGACAAAATCTGCAAAGAAGAGGTATTGCCACGGCTCTCCGAGGATGGGCACGCTCTGGATTTTGGTCAGATTGCACTTGTTCAGGGAGAGGTTCTCCAAAGCCTTATACAGACTCCCAATAGCGTGAGATACCCGGAACGAAATGGATATTTTATTAAATTCCTGCTCCGGTATATTGTCGTCCAGCACCAGAAAGCGGGTATAATTCTGCTTATTGGTTTCGATTCCTTCTGCCAGGGTGTGAAGATGATACATTTCACCGGCCAGAGAACTGGCGATTGCACCGATTTCAGTGGATCCGTTTTGCGAAATATCATACGCTGATTCGGCCGTGTCATAGGTTGAAACCAATTGAATGTGGGGATACACAGAGAAAAATTCCTCGCATTGCGCAAGGGCGATTGGATGCGAATGGACTTCTTTCAGGTCTTCGATCCGTACGCCCGGCAGGGCCAGGAGGTTTTGCTTGATGCGCAGGTATGTTTCTCCTACAATCTGCACCGCTGAATTTTGTATCAGCGAATAATTGCGCAGCAGGCTTCCGGCGATACTATTCTCGATGGCCATCATGCCGTAATCAATGGCTTCGTTGTGCAGCACATCTTCGATGACTTCATCAAAGGTATGTCTACCGACTACATCGACGGGACTACCTTCGTAATTTGCGGCGGCAATGTGATGAAATGCCCCGGGAAAGCCTTGTATGGATATTGTTTTCATTGATTCAGTTCACAACCTATATGAATAAAAAAAGGCCCCTAATTGGGACCTGATTTATAGTTCTTCATGTACAATAAAAATCAGATCCCTTTTTGATCCCCAAAAAAGAAATAGTAAAAAAAGAATGCTGATTCGTTGCGATACATGTCCTATTCGTGTTTATGTGACAAATTTACGCACTTTTTCCTGAAAGGAGAAAATTTTTTCTCCGTACTGATCAGGCCCCAAAGTAAAATACTCCGGAACAAAGCAGAATAATTTTCTAAAATGGCTTAAAAATCAGGGTTAATTATAATTTTATTCGATATTTCAAGGATAAAAAAGAATAAATTTCTTTGGTAAAATTTTCATTAAGCGTTTTCACGGGACTTTCCAGACACAGCTCCGCGACTCCATGACATCAGCTATGTAGTTTCAATGTAAGACCACGCAACCACACCTCTGCGACCATCAGCACCATTTGCGCTATCTGCGTTCCATTTCCTCCGGATTATTTATTTTTGTCAACCAAAGCGTGATAAAACCATTTAATCATTAGGATCACAAGCACAGGACATGCATTATAAAACCCTCTTACTTTCAATCATCGTCATGACTATGGGACTTAAAGAAACGACGGCACAGAAGGAATTTACGCTCGAAGCCATCTGGGGTCAGGAAATTTTTGAAGCCCGCACCATTCCCGGTTTCAATTTCATGAACGATGGCCGGCACTATACGCTTCGCGCCGGAAACCGGATTGTTTCCTTTGACCTCACCACGGGCCGTCAGACAAACACACCATTTGATCCCGGTATTATCGCCGATAAAAATGGTTTTGATGGCTATGTTTCCGGGTATACCTTTTCACCCGATGAAAGCCTGATCCTCCTGGCCAC
>CBFGVZ010000308.1:0-3261 GCA_965652315.1 uncultured Saprospiraceae bacterium
ATCTGATGTAAAAACTGCGCAAATAAAGGTCTGTCGATCCAGTAATGATTTTCGTCTGGATATTCCATTGCGATGGGGATGACTGCTCTTTCCGCTCGGATAGCCGATTCAAAAGCACCTTTTTTGAAATCTCCTGTATATTTTTCTTTGGTCGTGGTTCCCTCCGGGTATAGCAGAATACTGGTTCCATCCCGGAGGCTTTCAAAAATCCGATATTTCATGCGGCGCCGATCAGACATTTCGGTGCGGTCCAGCATCAGAACTTCCGTGAGACGGGCCCCCCATCCGATTATTGGATATCGTGAAACTTCTGCTTTGGAAACCGGATTGGCGATCAGGTAGGATAAAAATGCTATCGGATCATAAAACGAACGGTGATTACTTATAAAAAGGTAGGTCCCTTCCGGCGGTAGCGTACCATAGGTGACCAGACGTACTCCAAAAATTCGATTAGTTCGTTGACAAAATGTCCGGCGTGCGCGGAATTTCACTAACTGCCTTTGGCTTTTTTCGGTGATAACCAACTGTATGTGCAGCTTCAAGATAGAAATTACCAATAACAAAATGAATAGCATCAACTTCCATCCTGCACGGAATAAAACGCCTGGTTTGGTCACTTAACTGAGTATCTGGTAGATGATAAAGCTCGAAAAATAAGCCAAAAGGGTCAGATATGCAAATTGGATCATGGGCCATTTCCAGGAATTGGTTTCTTTACGAACGACCGCAAGAGTACTCATACACTGCATGGCAAAAGCGTAGAATATCAATAGCGACCAGATCGTGGCCGGAGTATACACTCTTTCACCCGTGTCGGAAAAAGTCGCCCGCTCCATCCTTTGCTGCAATCCCTCAATATTATCTTCTGATCCTATACTGTAAATCGTAGCCATTGTTCCGACAAATACTTCTCGCGCCGCAAATGAGGTGATCAGGGCGATCCCGATTTTCCAATCAAAACCAATGGGCCGGATTACCGGCTCGATTGATTTACCAAGTATCCCTGCATAGGACGATTCGATCTGATAGGTGGCTTCCAGGTTGGCGGCTTCCACAGCGGTCAATCCCTGTTCTGTCGCTTCGGTCAGTGCAAGTTGGCTGGCTTCCGCCATTTTGCCGGGAGGGCCGTATGAAGCGAGAAACCAAAGTGCGATACTGATGACGAAAATGACTTTTCCTGCTTCAAAAACAAAGGTTCTCACTTTGGTATATACGCTCAGTAGAATGGATTTCCAGTCCGGCCAGTGATAATCCGGTAGCTCCAGCATGAGAAAACTTTCGGATCGGGTTTTTAGTAGTTTTTTCAATATCCAGGCCATCGCCAATGCCATAAAACCACCCAGGAAATACAACAATGCAAATGCCAGACCCTGTAAATTAAAAACCCCCCATATTTTCTGATACGGTACGACCATAGCGATCAGCAAGGCATAGACAGGAATTCGGGCCGAACAACTAATCAATGGTGTGACCATGATGGTGATGATCCGTTCTTTCCACCCGGCAATGTTGCGCGTACTCATGATGGCAGGTATGGCACAAGCGCCACCCGATACCAGGGCCACAACGCTGCGGCCATTCATTCCAAATTTCTGTAAGGTACTGTCCAGCATGAATACGACCCGCGACATGTATCCCGTTTGTTCCAGTATGCCGATTAACAGAAATAAAATGGCAATCTGTGGAATAAAAATCAACACACCGCCAATTCCAGCCAGAATTCCCTCCGTGATCAAATCGCTCACCCATCCATCAGGGACTACCGTATATACCAGTTCATTGAGAAGTTTAAATGCGCTCTCAATCCAGGCCATGGGGTATTGTGCCCAGGCAAAAATGGCTTGAAAAATAAGCAACATCAGAAAGATAAATATCACAGGACCCCAGATTCGGTGCGTCAGGATCCGATCCATGACTTCTGTATGGCCTGTCTGGGGATTGATGAGGGGGGCGATGCGTTGCAGAAATGGTTCTATGATCGCGTACCGCATCATGGTGTCTTTGACCTGGGCCTGGAGTGCCGCCTGCTTTTTCGGATTTGGACCAGGACCAGATGAGGGCAATTCACTTAATTGATGGATCGATTTGACAAAACTGGTGTAATCTTCTGCGGGCATACCAGTCTGAGGGTCCATCCATTCAAAATCATCTCCGTGGAACAGAATATCCCGGTCCGGGTTACACTTCGAATCATCGAATTTCTCGATGACCTCCTTCAGTCGATCGATTCCTATACCTGTACGTGCAGAAACTGCTACCACCGGGACAGAAAATTTTCTGGAAAACTCCTGCTCCAGTTGTTCAGTATCAGAATCGATCAGGTCAGACATGTTGAGACAGAGGATGATCGGTCTACGTAGACTGATAAGCTGGGTGAAGAGGAGCATTTGTTTTTCAAGCCGGGTCACATCTGCGACATAAATAAAAACTGATTCGTTGGATTCCACCGGAGCGTTTAGAATCTCCCGGGCAGCTATTTTTTCATCAGTAGTGGTAGGAAATATGGAATAAGTGCCTGGCAGATCGGTTACTTTCCAGGTTTCCCGATCTCCGAGTTTCATGTTCCCTGACTTCTTATCTACCGTGACACCGGGATAATTGGCCGTTTTTTGCCGCATTCCCGTAAGACGATTGAAGAGTGCACTCTTTCCGCAGTTGGGATTTCCGGCCAGTAAAACCGTGCGAGTTCGGGTTAATACACTTGTGGTCATCGTCCCCGTTTATTTGGCTTCTTTGATTACCACTTGCTCTGCTTCTATTTTGCGCAGGGCAATCCGGCTTGCGTTCAATCTGACATATAACGTACTGCCAAATGGGGATTTCCGGATCACAGCTATCGTGTGTCCGGGCATAAAACCCATTTCGGTCAGACGGGCGGACCATGGAGATTCAGTGATATGGTGAATGTGGACCGTTTGGTGCCGGTTAATTTGATTCAGAGTGAGTAGCGGCATGGCCAATTGTTATTTAGACAAATACTAAATAGTGCAAATAAAACCAATTTATCTGAAAGTAGGAAGGAAACGGTTGATAACATTCGCGTTTTTTAGGATTGTTTGCATCGGGAAGATAAAGATGGAAGCAGATAGATCCAATTATTAAAATGAACGGTGACCAAGCCCTTATTCGAAAAGTCATGCACCAGACATTTCCAATGGTCTTAAAAAGGTAAAATGAAAATTTTTAAGTGGAGAAAATGGTGGAGGATATCGGATTCGAACCGATGACCTCTACGCTGCCAGCGTAGCGCTCTAGCCAACT
>CBFGVZ010000309.1:0-3257 GCA_965652315.1 uncultured Saprospiraceae bacterium
ATCCAATACCAAAATTCGCTGAATCCCTAATTGCTGTTTTTCATTTTTCAAATGAACAAAATATATCCCGGTCATCTGATCGCCCAAATCGATCACACCTTCTTCCCCTGTTGACCCCTTTTCCACCAATCGACCCAGACGGTTATATACTGAATAGTCGATAGTACCAGCCTCCGGTGCTGCAATATGTAATTGTCCCAGGGTGGGATTGGGATACAAACTGAAAGATTCTCCAAATACGATCCTACCAGGTCGGACCATTCTGTCGTCCTGACTCAAAGGTATTAAAGTGTCTTTCTGTGTCGTATCCGACGCAGGAATCAGAACCAAAGTCCCCATATCCCGGTTAGCGGAACCCCTTACATGGAAATTGTCAGACCAGCCATCAGCAGAAAAAAGAGAATCTGAATCCACCAGGGAATATTCCTGCGGAATATCCACTTTTATGCGGTAGGTACCGGTGTGAACGGGTGTGAAATATACTTTCCCATGGCTGCCTTGCCAATTACCAGAGTACGCCAAATCCACCACTTCCGTTTTTCCTGTTGTCGTATCTATCTGATATAAGGTAAACAATATATTGTCCGTACCGGCTACTCCCGGAAACCGTGCTTCAACGAGATCCGATTCCGTAGTCACATGCGCGACAATGCCCCCAAGACGTGCCTGGTTTGCAGATCCTACATAGATCATCTGATCACGAAAGGACCTGTTACCGGACTCATCCTCTGCTGACCAGCGGCGGACGAAGGCCAGTGTATCCGACATTCGATTGTCCAAAATCGGCGTGGTGGTTACTGAATCCCACACGACATAGCGGCAAATGTCAATGATCCGCACCTCATCCGAAACCGCCGGCAGGTCATCGGCAGAGGGGATGGTCACATCCATCGGAAAATTACGAAATTCCGGGGGGGTGAGATCGTATAGAGCCAGATAATTCTGAAAGGTGTTTTCCTGTCCGCAATAGTCGGTTACTTTGTATTCATAACTGAGCAACTTCCAACATCCACTTTCCGGAACGGCCGGTAAATCCTGACTGAACACACGGCCACGAACAGAAGCACTACGCTGATGTATGCCCAGATCCAGATCATCTTTTGAAATTCGTGGCGGTAGACATGCTTCAAGATGAAGGGTATCTCCATGGATAACACCTGATACCGCCTGGACCTCCAGGGGAGGTAATACACGGATGGTTAATTCTGCATGGAGCCCAGCGGCATTTGTAAATTCTGACCCCAAAGGAATAATCAAATCACCCTTTATCCGATAGTCGTTGGGCGTCTGGCTGTCATATACCCCTTTATTCCAATTGACCGGGACGGTCTTCCTGGCTCCATTCTCCAAAGTAACAGTGACAATTGGCTTCAAATCCTGGATGCCTTCCCAGGCCGTACCCTGACAGACCTCGACTATTGGGATTGTTTTCCCGACTGAAACGACCCTGGGCAGACATGCTGTCTCGACTTGCGTGGTACTTTCACAACCAGGTGCATTTCCGGATATGTTTACGTCTTTCGAACCCTGAAAATACGTACATAAATTTCCAAGCTTACAATAACTGAGCTTAGGATTATTTCGTATATCCAATTCAGTTATAGATTCCGGATCGATGCCCTCCAGCCCTTTAATGGAGGTTAAGGATCCATTATTGCCAATATACAAGTTTTGACCGATGGATTTCAAGCTTCGAAATCCATCCATATTTTTAAGGGAACCATTTGTATAAACCTTCAGAAATCCATCCATCGACTTCAGAGCGGAAAAACCATCTACATTGGTTAAGGAATGATTAAAGGAGATTTCCAGGCCTTTGTTGATATAGGTCAGGCTCGAAAAACCATCCACATTGGTTAGGGCATTTGAATAAATATCCATAGCACCGCCGATTGATTTTAAGCTTCTAAATCCATCCACGTTCGCTAAAGAACCATTCATTCTAATATTCAAACTTCCCCCTATCATTGTCAGCGCCGAAAAGCCATCGACGTTTGTCAATATTGGGTTCCCGTTTATTTCCAATTCATTACCAATTGAAGTCAGGCTCGTAAACCCGACTATACCCTTCATCATTTCGTTGTTATAAATGTACAAATTCTTACCTATTGACTCCAGGTTCGAAAACCCGTTTAGATTCTCCAGATTTGTAGCCTGGATATTCAAGGTCCCACCGATCGTTTCCAGGTTGGATAAAGGGCTTAAGTCCACAATTTGATCTCCTAATATTGTTAAAGAGCCCTGAATATTGGTACAATTCGGATGCGTTTCTGCAAATTTATTCAATGAGTCCTGGGTTAAAAATTGGATATTCGTGGTCGGGCATTGTGTCTGAGCTAACGAAGTCATTAGCATGTATAGAAAAGTAAGCCAGAAGTGCAAGGTTGCTCTCATGTGTTATTTTTTAGTGGTTCGATAATTCAACATCCTATACCTGCCAACAGATCTTCAATCCATTGTTCCTGATTCGGCCAGATCTTGTGGTATCTCCGCCAGGCCAGGTATCAAAATGAATCCATCATATATGGTATTATATCGAATGGATTTCATGGCAATAAATATATGGGAGATCACCGCCAGGGTTTAAATTTTTGGGATTACAAAATATTACAATTTGCAGGATGCAGTATGGGACTGGATTAGAGGCGAGTACAGATAGAAGTAAAGGATCAATATAGCCCGGATTATTAATGGTATTTGCTTTATGTAGATGCGAGGCCTGAGCGAATGTAGTCGAAGACCAAAGATGCTCAAGCCATCTTTGATGAGGGAACCTAAATGTCCCCATTTAGGGCGGGTAGGCTCCGACATAGTGAGCTATTTCAAGGAGTCCTCATTTTTAGATCTCCTGACCTCACGTAAATTACCTTGTCGTGCTTTTGTCTGATAAGATATTTGAACCCACTTCGGGGTTCAATCCATAACTCGACTGACACCCCTGGCTGCGCTTCACTTGCCAGGGGTTATTCATCTTGAACACCTTCGGCGTTCTGAAGCATGCTGGTGGTTACTCCATCTTTACGGCCATTCGCGACAATCTGTTTTACGGATTTATCCGCTGAAATTCAGTATTAATGGGGTAAGGTCAGGATGTCTGATCTTATACTCTGCACACCTACAGGCGGTTACACGCAACCGAAATATCCGGATCGCCTGGGTAGGGCATTATCCGATTTATCCTATTCGTACGAAGGCCATTTTAGCTGGTGCTGATGGTAATCTCACAGAAACATTCAATCGTCCAATACCAAAATTCG
>CBFGVZ010000310.1:0-3237 GCA_965652315.1 uncultured Saprospiraceae bacterium
AGAGTAAAAGGGTTTTCATGGTCTGTTTTTTGAAGTTTTTTCAATCTATATCTTTAGTAGGAAGGTTATTGCTTGATCACTCTGTAGGCTTTTTGTTTAAACCGGTTCGTATCAGAGATCCGGATCACATATTGGCCGGCGGCATAGTGTGTCAAATCCAATTCCAATTTATGACCTGCATATTGGTCCTGATGCAGTACCTTGCCTAACATATCTATAATCTCTACCTGAAATTCTCCCAGCCCTGGAGTCGATTTGAGCGTTAAATGTCCCCAGGTTGGATTGGGATAAAGGCTGACCTGCAATTCTTCATGTTCCTGGCTGAGCTGGGTAATGCTGAAGTCAGGTTGTTGAAAGCCCTGTGTCAGTAATCTGTCTCCGGTTCCTGTGGTTTCGGTCAATATTTCACCAAGCGTCCAGGCGATGGTCATCGTCTGACCACGGACAAATCCACCCTGTGCAGCCCAAACCTGACGATCTACTGATTGGCCCATAGTAAAACCTGGAATCAGAAGGAATAATAAACAGAAATACTTCATCTAAATTGGAGTTTATAGTTAGGACAATGGAGCGATATTACATATTACCTTTATGTCATATGATTTTCAATAGAAACCTTATTTAGCATAAAATCAAAATCGCAAAAACCATTCCAACTATTCACACACCTTCCTCATATTAAATAAATACTTTATGCGATTATCATTACGATCTGAAGTAAAATATGCAACATTGTCGGTAGTAAATTGGGGTACAATTGAAATATTTCGATACCTCATATTCGCCAGTCTGCCGGATATATAACCAGCCGCCAATAAATACTGAATTTTCGAATGTTTATCGGACGTTGGCGTTTCCCCAGGTACTATATCTTTGGTATCTTTACGAGACTTGAAAAAATCCAGCCGATATGCATCGAATCATATACCTCCTTTTTATCAGTATAGCACTGACTTACTCATGCCAGCAATCAGATTCTCCGGACAACCCACCCAATATTATTTTCATCCTGACCGATGACCAGCGTTGGGACGCGCTGGGATACGCAGGTAATGAACTGGCACATACCCCGGAAATGGACCGCCTGGCGTCTGAAGGAATCTATTTTTCACACGCCATGGTAACCACACCTATCTGTGCGGCCAGCCGGGCCACAATACTGACAGGTTTGTACGAACGGACCCACCGATACGATTTCAGGAATCGGGAAATCCGACCTGAGTATATGCAAACTTCATATCCGGTGGAACTTCGAAAAGCAGGATATTACACTGGTTTTTTCGGCAAATTTGGAGTTAAATATCCTGAAGCTGACACGCTTTTCGATGTATTTGAATCGTATGACCGAAACAATAAGTTTAAGGACCGTAGAGGGTATTTTTACAAAACACTCGGAGAAGATACCGTTCATCTCACCCGATACACTGGTCAGATGGCAATGGAATTTTTGGATTCAATCCCTGGAGACCGTCCTTTTTGCCTGAGCCTGAGTTTTTCAGCACCGCATGCCCACGATGGAGCAGCGGAGCAATATTTTTGGCAGGATGCTTCGGACCCCATTCTAGCGAATATGGCGATACCTGATCCGGACCTGGCAGCAGATACGTGGTTCGACCGATTGCCGGAATCCGTACGGGAAGGGTTCAATCGTACCCGATGGTACTGGCGTTATGATACGCAGGAAAAAGCACAGCATTCGATCAAGGGCTATTATCGGATGATCGCCGGTATAGACCGGGAAATCACGGCCATTCGGGAGAAGCTGGAATCGAACGGACTGGATGACAACACCATCATCATCCTGATGGGGGATAATGGTATGCTGCTGGGTGAACGCCAGCTTACCGGTAAATGGCTGATGTACGAACAATCGATCAGAGTACCACTTATCATCTATGATCCGCGTAATCCCCAACACAGGGATATTGACCAATTGGCGATGAACATAGATATCCCCTCCACTATCCTGGATCTGGCCGGATGTCAGATTCCTGAAAGCTGGCAGGGAAAAAGCCTGGTGCCTTTTTTGAATTCCACATCCTACGACCTGAAAAGAGATACTGCTCTGATCGAACACCTGTGGAATTTCGAACACATCCCTCCAAGCGAGGGTTTACGGACATCGGACTGGAAATATTTCCGGTACGTCAATGACCAGTCAATCGAAGAGTTATACCATCTTTCTGTAGATCCGCTTGAAACCGTTAATTTGGCCGGAGATCCGGATCATCAAGCCAGGATGGAAACCTTTCGTAGTCATTTAGCTCGTCAGATTCATCAATACCGGGATCTCTATGTTGGCATACCGGATGGTCTGAAAGTGAATGATGGGGCTCCTTCCAATAATCAAAATACAACCAATCGGATTTCCAGTTCAGTGCCAACCAATGCACACCCCCATTATTCCTGGAATGTACCAGAAGGAGCTGGTGAGCAACTTTCTTACCAAATTCTGGTCTCTGGTAGTCAGGAGAATATCAACCGCAATATCGGCGAATTGTGGAACAGCGGTGAAGTGGCTTCTGGAGAACACAACCGAATCGTCCATGCTGGACAGACACTTTTACCTGGAAAGGAGTATTACTGGAAAGTGAGAATCTGGGATGGCCTCCACCGGCTGTCTGATTATTCGAAGGTCATGTCATTTACCATTTCACGAAGTGACTGAAGTTATCTCAAACCTTATGGAAACTGCCTATTTTACTAAATTCTCATACCACACCACTCCAAGACCATCGTTTTCTTCATTCTCATCGTTGGTCAACACGTCCAGATCACCATCTCCGTCCATATCAATTAGGGTAACAAGATCAAATTTTCGCCCCCTCAACCCACTGACATTTTTAAATTTCCAATGAATTTCACCATCTTCCTGCACTATGGATTTGGCCCATACGACACTGTATTTACCATTTTTACAATATTCTGCAAAAGGGATTGAAGCCACACTTCCTTCCTCCTCAAACGACAATACAAAATCGATCCGGTTATCCAAATCAATATCCCCGCAGGCAACCGCCTTTCCTCTTGATCCAGCCCACTGCGGATACTTGATTAACTCAGAACTCCATTGGTGGTTTACCTCAGCGCCGGCTTTTAAAATAGTGATCCCCCGGTACAGATCAGGAACTACAATTTCCCCGACTCCATCCCGATCCAGGTCTGTCCGGGTGTGAAACATAGGTTCACCATCACTGACCCCAACTAGATGAGATTCCCATTTATCATAAAAACGGC
>CBFGVZ010000311.1:0-3228 GCA_965652315.1 uncultured Saprospiraceae bacterium
TTGGATCGGCCTGAATCACGATGGGCCTGCTTGTTCTGGGATTTGTCAGATTTGGCCTGAGTTTCTCGATTTTCCAGGATTCGGGGTGTCCTGGTGTTTCTATCGTCAGAAGCGTTTTCTAAAGGTGCTTCAGTGGAGTCCGATTGGATGGCCTGAGCGTCCAGGATTTTATAGATGAGATCCTGTTTGTTGAGACGCTTGTATTTTTGAAGGCCCAGTTTTTCCGCCAGTTCCTTCAGTTCAGGAACCAGCATATCATTCAATTGCAAAATGTCATACATATAATGTATTGATTTTTAGATGGGTAAATATATAATAAGTAAGGTTGATTACTTGGTCAAGATTTAAAATTGAGTCCGAAAAATGTGTGTTATGGAAAAGAGAAGCAGTTCAATTTTTAGGTCATAAAACGCTTCTCATGCTTTAAGGAGTTATTCAGCCCAAAGATTAATTTTGTAATCTTGTCACAAAAATACAGTCTTTTTTTTAAAGAGGACTATATCTTTGCAAAAAATTTCTAACGAAGCGGGAAAAATCATGGTTGAGGTTCGATTTTTAAGGGAAAACAGGGATTTGGCAGTCCAGGGATTGAACAAAAGAGGATTGGAACAGGCTGACAACCTGGTGGGGAAGATCCTTGAGCTCGACGATCGGCGCAAAGACATTCAAACCAGGACCGATGGTTTGCTCCGGCAGGTCAACGCTATGTCGCGGGAAATTGGTGACCTGTACAAGCAAGGCAAAGGGGCTGAGGCCACCGCTGCCAAAGAAAATGTAGCGCACCTGAAGGATGAAATTCGGGAATTGCAATCCGATATGGATGCCACGGTGACACTGTTGCAAGATTCGCTCCTGGCCTTGCCCAATATTCCACATCATTCTGTTCCGTCCGGCCTCACGGAATCTGATAATGAAATTATGGAAAGCCATGGGGAGATTCCTCAACATCTGCCTGAGTGGAATAAGCCCCACTGGGAATTGATGGAAATGTATGACCTTGTGGATCTGGCGCTTGGTGCGAAAGTCACCGGATCCGGGTTTCCATTTTACAAGGGACAGGGTGCACGATTTCAGCGGGCATTGATCCAGTTTTTCCTGGATGAGGCCGTGGCTGCGGGTTGCCTGGAGGTCATACCGCCATTTGTGGTCAATGCGGATTCGGCCCGAGGCACGGGACAGTTACCCGATAAAGACGCCCAAATGTATTTCGTAGAGCGTGATGATTTGTATCTTATCCCGACCTCAGAGGTCCCGCTGACCAATATGTTTAGGGACGATATCCTGGCCTCTGACCAATTGCCTTACCGACTGACGGCATATTCTCCGTGCTTTCGCAGGGAGGCCGGGAGTTATGGTGCTGATGTGAAAGGGCTTAACAGACTCCATCAGTTTGACAAGGTTGAAATGGTTGTGATTGCCCATCCAGAACAATCATACGACATTCTGGATTGGATGGTCAGTCATGTTCGATCATTGCTGGAAAAGCTGGAACTTCCATATCGGGTTCTGCGTTTATGTGGTGGAGATTTGGGATTTACTTCGGCACTGACTTATGATTTTGAAGTGTATTCCGTGGTACAACAAAGATGGCTGGAAGTTAGTTCGGTGTCCAACTTTGAGACTTATCAAAGCAACCGCCTGAAATTGCGGTATCGGGATGAGGATGGCAAAACCCGGTTATTGCACACGCTCAATGGTAGTGTGCTTGCATTACCACGTATAGTGGCCGCATTGCTGGAAAAGAATCAACAGGAGGATTGGATTGATATTCCGGAAGTTCTAAAACCCTATACTGGATTTGAAAGAATAATCAAAAATTGAAAATTCTGCGTGTGGGACTCATGCAGAGAGATGGATAGTATTTATTAAAAATTAAAGCGTTTAACAGATGTTGTCAGGATATATGGGATATATGGTGATCGCGGGTATATTTACCCTGATCGGCTGGGCTGTCAGCAGCAGACTGAAATCAAAATTCAACCGCTACAGCCGTGAACCCATCGCACATGGTCAGACAGGCAAAGAAATTGCGGAGAATATGTTGCGGTATTACGGTATTCATGATGTAAAGGTGTTGCCGGCACAGGGGTTTTTGTCTGATCACTACAATCCGGTGAATAAAACCGTTAACCTCAGTCCAGAGGTATATCAGGGACGAAGTGTGATGTCAGCAGCGGTATCGGCCCATGAGTGTGGTCACGCTGTTCAGCACGCTACTGCCTATAAAGCTCTGCAGTTTCGTTCTGCGATCGTTCCCTTTGTGAAAGTGGCTTCGGGAATGCAGCAATACCTTCTTTTGTTTGCCCTGGGTGGATTTGGCATGGGCGCTGGAAATCTGGGAGGAACTTTGTTGATTATTACTATATTAGCATTTGGTGTAACCACTTTGTTTTCACTGATCACCCTGCCCGTCGAATTTGATGCGAGTAAGCGGGCTCTGGTGTGGTTGGAACAGAACAATGTAGTCAATAGCGGAGAATATGATAAGGCCCGGGATGCCCTGAAGTGGGCAGCTATGACATATGTCGCAGCGGCATTATCTTCACTGGTGATGTTATTGTTCCTCGTATTACAGTTGATGGGTAACCGGGATTGAGGAGGTGCCCTGAAAATTGATCCGGAAACCGAAATTGAAAGATATGGAAATTACAATGGAAAATTTGTTGAAGCTGACCGAATCCAGAATGAATGATTCGATTGTACACCTGAAAGGTGAGTTGCTTAAAGTTCGCACAGGCAAAGCCAACCCAGGTATGATCGAAGGTGTCATGGTCAGCTATTATGGTGTTCCCACTCCGATCAACCAGGTCGCCAATATTGCCGTAGCGGATGCCAGAACCCTGTCCATTCAACCCTGGGACAAAAGCATTATGAATGACGTGGAACGCGCTATTATAGAATCCAACCTCGGGTACAATCCTATGAACGATGGTGAATTTATCAGAATTCCCGTGCCGCCCTTGACGGAAGAAAGAAGGAAATCTCTGGTGAAACAAGCCAAGGCACTGGGCGAAGATACCAAAGTCAGCATTCGAAATGTCAGAAAAGATGCAATGGATGCGGTCAAAAAAGAGGTCAAAGACGGTTACCCCGAAGATGCCGGCAAACGACTAGAAAATTCTGTGGATGATCTGGTAAAATCCTTTTATACGAAAGTCGATGAACTGATTGAAGTCAAGGAAAAAGATATCATGACCATCTGACGATCATCACGACCTTTAGCCCCGT
>CBFGVZ010000312.1:0-3211 GCA_965652315.1 uncultured Saprospiraceae bacterium
AATCCTAAATTACGTTGCATTACTTATGCGGAATCTGATGACATTCCGACGATAAGTAATCTTGATGAATCACCCCCTCCTGAGTTTTCCAAAGTTCCCTGCGTTCCCCCTATTGCATCCTGTAAGAACTTCACGGTCGTACTGGATGGGGCAGGAAAAGCAGCCATTAAAATTGATGATATTGAGAATGGAAGTTATGACCCCGATGAAGGAGGTCCCGTGAAGTTGCTAAGCGTTTACCCAAACGAGTTTGACTGCGTTAATGCGAGTTTACCTCAAGTGGTCACTTTGACAGTGGAGGATGAAGGTGGTAATAAATCCACCTGTGAAGCGCAGGTCACTGTGGTGGATGACAGTCAGCCCAGGGTGAGAGCCCGGAATATAACAGGATTTCTGGATAAGAATGGGCAGTGGTCAATATCACAAATGGACATCGACATGGGAAGTTATGATAATTGCAATATCGGTGAATTGAGATTGGAAGGGTTGACGAACTACGACTGCGGAGATGTGGGGATTCACCAGGTTGTATTGGAAGCCCGGGATCACAGTGGAAATATTACCAGAGAAGTCGCCCGGGTAACCGTGAAAAATTACGTACCCGATTTCGAGAATATCCATGGTGTTTCAGATGGTGATACGGTTAAATCCTCATCCTGTCAGTCTCCCTGGTCAATATCCGGCCATGACCTGATCAACTTTGACGAAATGAGAAAATACGGGAATATCCAGGTTCACTTATACAGAGAAGAATTGCCAGATGATGCACCGGAAGACTTATATGCGCTGTGGAAATATGTGTATATATTCAAAGATGGCTGCTGGCATACCTATAAACATACATTTTATCTCGCGCAATACGATATTGGTGCACCAACGTATCAGAACTTCCCTGGAGACACGACCGTAAGCTGTCCCGATGAGGTTCCACCGGTGCACGAAAAGGTGAGGATTATCGATTTCTGCCAATATGTAATATGGGATACGGTATTCACTTTACCTGTAACAGACTCATTGTCCGGGGACACCATCGGGTTTAGACGCCGATGGAAGGCCCGGGATCCATCCGGAAACGAAAGCTATAAAGATCAAATGGTATGGGTAAGGACAGATTCCTGCATTGAGGAGTCTTCTGTACGGGTGGGCATGGAAACAACATTGAAGGTCAATAAGGTAGTGAACCATTCATATTTCGATGAAAAGTCCTGGACCGTTTATCCCAATCCGGCGATGGGCTACCTGCGCATTGGCATCCAAACGAATGATCGGTTACAGTACCGGATTTTTAATTTATGGGGTCAGAATGTGAAGTATGGTCAATTTAGTCAGACTGATGTCATCGATATTCACACCCTGGAGGCCGGCGTTTACCTCATTCAGGTCAGTAAAGATCGAAACATATTGGGCACTCAGAAGCTGATGGTTATGAAATAGAATGATCGATATAGTCAGGGGGAGGCAGGAATTCTTTCAGCCAGCAAGAATAGGATTTTGTGCGTCCACTGGGACAACACAACTTTCCACTGGGATTTCTATTCCAGTAATGATCTAAAGTTGAGTTACCGATAAAATTATTTAAAATTCCAATTAACTTGTAGGGAAAAATGGCCTATGCGTACCACCCTACTCCGCATCATCAAAAAGAGCTTGCACCAGGCGGTAGATGCTCAGCAAAAAGAAGGTAATAAAATCTCTTACCAAAAGGAAGGATTGCCTACGTCCCCCAGCCGGAGAAAGGCCTTGAAAACCATGGGGCTGGGAATCGCCGGACTCAGCGTCAGCCCGACCGTTTTTTCCGGCCATCCGATCATCCCCCCGATCCCCTCCCCCATCAGGGATCATCCCTCCATAGCCATCCTTGGCGGAGGTATTGCGGGACTTCACTGTGCCTGGATTTTGAAACGGAGGGGAATTCGTGCCACGGTTTACGAGGCTTCGTCCCGGGCAGGCGGTCGGATTTTCACGTTGCACAACCGGTTTGGGGAAGGATTGAATACGGAAGCCGGGGGTGAATTTATCGATAGTAACCATACGGACATGCTGGGTTTGGCCCACCATTTTAATCTGCCCTTGCTGGACTTCACGACCGATCCAGACCATTATGAAGAAGCTATATTCCATTTCAGTAGTCATAAATATGGTCAGAACGACCTCGTAGAAGCCTTCAAACCCATCGTCAATCTGATGATGGATCACCGGGAGAAATGCGGGGAAAATTATGACACCGAATTCGCTGTCAAATTGGACCACCAATCCCTGGAAGCGTATTTGGGTGAATTACCGTGCGATAAATGGGTAGTGGAGATGCTCACCGCGGCCTATGTGGGTGAATACGGGTTGGATGCCGGCGAGCAGTCCTCGCTCAATTTCCTAAGTCTGATTGGCTTTCCCCGGGACGGTGTCGTCCCACTGTTTGGAGAAAGCGATGAAAGGTATATGATAATGGGCGGGAACCAGCAAATCATATACAGGCTAACGGAAGAACTGGATGATCAGATCGAATACGGCAAAGCGGTTCGGGCGATACAAAAGGAAGGACGCGGCTATAGCCTTCATTTTGAAGAAGGACGGTCCCGCCAGGCCGAAATAATGGTCTGCACCATCCCTTTTACGGTATTGCGGAATATCGACCTGCAAATTGGTGAAATCGATCCAGTCAAAGTTTCCTGCATCAATGATCTGGGGTATGGTCAAAACAATAAATTGCTGCTCGGCATGGGAGAGCGGATTTGGCGCCTGGGCGCCAGGCCAGCCCAGGGGTATACCTACGATTCCCTGGTTCACACCGGTTGGGACAATTGTCATATGCAGGGGGGCAATCGGGGGAAAGGTGGATATACGGTCTTTCTGGGCGGAAACAGTTCCCTGGAGCTGGCCGCGAACACCCATCGCGATCAGGGTCACTTCAAACTGACCGATGCGCATTTGGATCGGTATTTGGCTCGTATGGAGCATATTTATGCCGGTTTTCGAAACAGCTTTCTGGGTGACCACGAGGTCATCACCTGGACAGGAAATCCGTATTCCCGTGCTTCGTATTCCTGTTACAAGGTCGGGCAATGGAGTCGTTTGGCGGGTACTGAAACCCTGCCCATTCACAACGATTTTCTTTTTGCCGGAGAGCACTGCAGCGCGGATTTTCAGGGATTTATGAATGGTGGTGCGGAGACGGGGCGGCGGGCGGCGGAAAGGATTGTGGAGATGGTGGGGG
>CBFGVZ010000313.1:0-3191 GCA_965652315.1 uncultured Saprospiraceae bacterium
CCAGGCCTTTAGCTGTTCCGTTGAGAGGAAAGTCCCGAAGGGCTTTCCTCTCAACTTGTTTATATACGTCCATTTCATACTACTTACACACCTAAAAGGAATGTAAAGCGTCATAATTGTACTTTTTATATTCATATCTCCATATCGTCCAATGGGCTCTTTATGTTCCTTATGTCCTTTCCGCTCAGATGCGTATAAAGCATGGTCGTCTTCGGATTGTTGTGCCCCAATATCTCCTGAAGATACTGAATGTTGACGCCTCTATTGGTCAGGTGGGTGGCATAGCTGTGACGCAAGGTGTGAAGAGTCACTCGTTTCTTGATTCCGGCCTTCTTCACAGCCCGCTGCAATACCTTGGCCGCACTGGTATTGCTGTATTGACCTCCTTTCTGGCCTTCAAAGAGATATTCATTTGGGGTATAACTGCGATAATACCGGCGTAGCTGCTCAAGTATCCGTTTTGACAATGGCACACGCCTGTCCTTCTTTCCCTTCCCTCCTCGAATATAGATCAGACCTTCGGCGCTTTTAATATCCGCAGGCTGAATGTTTAAAGTTTCGCCAATTCGTAGGCCACAAGAGTAAATCAACATCAACAAGGTCCTGTGTTTGAGATTCTTCGTATGTTGAAAGATGCTTTGCACTTCTTCCTGTGTCAAGACATCTGGAAGGTGTTTGCTCTTTCGTGGTCGTTCAATATCTTTCAACTCCTCCAATTCCAATTTATGAACTTTTAGATATACCTTAATCGCATTAATCCATTGATTTTGCGTGCTGTATGATTTTTTCTTTACAATAAATTCATCGTAGTTATACTGTGTAATCAGACTCTGGGTAATTCCATCCCAGTGCAGCACAGGATGTTTTCCAAAAAATTGTCTGACAAAACTGAGATAGGTGTTAATTGTATTCTCGCTATAGCGTTTCTGTTTCATCCACCGCTCCATTTCACTAATCTTTTCCTCAATTTCGGATGTGAATTTTTCGTACATCCATGCAGAATCTTTGTCAATTGTCTTCTTTTTATCCTGAGGAGATGTATGGATTGCGAGTTTTATACGCAACTGCTCCTCCGACATCTCTTCAGCCGGCCACCACCATCCCTTATAGGTACGTGTATAGCACCCCCCGAGTTGCTTGCATCGTTTGTAAATCTCCCGACTAAAAGGGAATTGTACAAGGAAAACTTTCTTCTCCTTGTGCTTTCTCCGGGTGATACTTATTTTTTGGCTGGGCTTATTTATTTGTATTTCAGACATGATCGCATGGAACTGGATTCTCGGCTAAGATAAAGTATTTGATTACTTATTCAAAACAAATTGAGCTTTATCGTCCTGCTTTAAGAATAAATTTCTTTGTATACTTCCCAGGGAGTCATCCAATTATCCCCCCTTTATTTCAATTTCTGTAGGATTTCCTTTAATCCCGCGTAAAGCAGCGGTGCTGTCTCCGGCCCGAGGGAATTCACCTCCCCATAGGTGTCGTCTTCATCGTGGTACAACCATGGTTCTTCGGCATCCCATTCGCTTTTGGGGATGATGTAACCTACTTCGTCATTGGACAGGCCAAGATAATAATGGTATTCACCGACCATAAAATCCTTCAACGGGGGTGTTTCCAGAGGGGCGATGGGAAAATCCTGTCCTGGCGGAGCTTCCACTCCTCCAAAAACGATTTCAGGATAGATCTCCCCGGGAATACTCAACCAGGTCGCTGGCCCGATCCGGATCCCCGCCACCTCAGAAGTAGCCTTGAACCATCCGGTCATGCCTCGTCTCAGTAGTCCGATGGATGAAGCAATCCTGAAAATCGGATTTTTGACGGGTAAGGTGATCGATTGCGCTTCTATTTGCAGCGGTGGAAGCAGGGACAGGGTATCATTTCCCTGCAACGCTTCATTCGACCAAATCGCAATTTGCTCGCCGATTGCCCGGGCTTTTTCGAAGGAGGGTTCTAAATATTCCATTTGCCGCACCGAATCGTAAACGGGCATGGAGGCATGCGGCGCCATCAGTCCGCCGATAACCCCGGTAAAGAATACCGAAGTGCCCCCGACGGCCTCCAGGATGGTGTCACTTCGGTGGATGATCCCATTTTCCAGCGATTCCCGGATGAAATGAGGGTAGTCCGAACTGATCAAAAGATTTTTGCTCCACAGGGACTCGGGGTGGTTTGACCAATTGACTACCGTGCCCAGGGTGGTGTCCGCATCCGCATCCAAAACCTGCATCACCTGGATGCCGGTCGCTTTGACAAAGGGTTTGCGGGTATCCCGGATCAGGATGGAATCCCGGCCGCTGAGGTCCTGCCCAAACACGAAAGTAGCCGGTCGTAAATGCGCACACGCCTCGTCGATGGACTGGATGACCTGTTCCTTCAGCCATTTCATATGGGCACGATCCTGGCCTGAACTGAACATTCCCGGTCCCCAGATCCCGATCAGGTCATTGCTTTCATGGGTATGGGTGGAAGCGATCAGGGTGTAATCGATGTGGAGATCGTCAGGGAGGGCTTTGCGTATGTCAACCACATCGGAGTACATAAACCCAATGGCGTCGATCGAGACCAGCGCTACGCGATGGTTGCCATCATCGAGCACCATGGTTCTGGCCCATACCTCATCGTGGATGCCGTTCGCCGGCTTGTTGTTGTGAAACCCGGCGATCCACACGGCGTCAAACTTCCCATTTCCATTGAGGTCATTGTACGTCTCATCTTCATCGTATCGGGCGTTCCCGTTGGTGTCGTTCCAGGTGTCGATGACTGATGGGGTGATGATTTTCTTCGCAAAGCCGGCGTGATATTGGACTTTTGTAGCGTCCTGATGGATGGAAAGGTTCATTTCGTAGTCGGGGTGTCTGTCGCGGTTGTTGTAGATGACCCAGATTAGGAAGCCCCCCAGGACCACCATTAGGAAATAGAAAATCCATTTTAAAATCTTGCGCATTGGGGTTGTGTTTTTATTTTGATTTAAAGATATGAAAATTTATCCTCGATTTTTGGGTGTACAGGTTTGACAAACTCCTACTGAGTGTGGGTTGAAATGCATTTTAGGGCTTTCGAGCTTAATGAATATCTGGTAGGCGTTCAAAACCCGGTTCGAATCAATGAATGGAATGAGCTTCAACCTGATATTGTGATTTGACAAATCAGGGAGGACAAATATTTCAATGACTTACCAACTCCAGAGG
>CBFGVZ010000314.1:0-3190 GCA_965652315.1 uncultured Saprospiraceae bacterium
AATTAAAGGAATTAAATATCCAATATTCACGCAATCAGTCAAAATTGATCAGGAAATACATCCATGAAAGCAGCAATCTATTCAGAATACGGCCCACCAGAAGTTGTTACCATAGAAGAAATCGAAAAACCCACCCCGAAGGACCATGAAATCCTGGTCAAGGTCTATGCTTCTACGGTCAATCAAACGGATTGTGGGTTTCGAAGCGCCAATTATTTTGTCGTTCGTTTATTTAGCGGGTTATTCAAACCCAAAAATAAGACCCTGGGATGTGAGTTCGCCGGGGTCGTGGAAGAAATCGGGGCCAAAGTCACTTCATTTCAGCCGGGAGATCGAGTTTTCGGTTTCAACGATGCATCCTTTGGCGGTCATGCGGAATATATGACCATTGCCGAAAAAAAGGGGGTAACTACCCTACCGGACAAATTCACTTTTGAAGAAGGGGCCCCTCTTACGGAGGGAGCCCATTATGCCCTGAACGTGATCAAAGCCGCAGATGTCCGCATTGGTCAGCAGGTGATGGTGTATGGCTCTACCGGAGCGATCGGTTCGGCAGCCTTACAGATTCTGAAACACTTCGGTGCTACCGTCACGGCGGTGTGCAACACGAAAAATGTCAATTTGATGGAAGAGCTGGGCGCCAATGAGATCATTGACTATCAGAAAACGGATTTCAGGCAGACCAATGACCAGTATGACTTCATTTTGGATGCGGTCGGCAAAACCTCGTTTCGGGAATGCAAGCCCCTGCTGAACAAAAAAGGTATTTATATTTCTACCGAACTCGGCAAAAATGCGGCCAATATCTTTCTGTCGTTGCTGACACCGTTTTTTGGAGGAAAAAGAGTCAAATTTCCCATTCCCAAAATGAATAAGGAAATTGTGGAATATCTGAAAAAACTGGCGGTCAAGGGCAAGTTTACACCGATTATCGACCGGACGTACCCGCTGGAGGAAATCGTTGATGCCTACCGATACGTCGAAACAGGTCAGAAAACCGGGAACGTGGTCCTCCGGATCCGGGAGGAAAAAGAAAGTGATAATCCGAATGATTCACCATATCCAGCTTAAAAAAAATGCAGTATATAGAATACCCATGCAGTATTGTCTCAAAATTGAAATTATTTTTCTAGACACTACTGGGGCTGTGTAGTCCCAGGACTCCCCACCACTTTTGAAAGGAAGATTTAGATATCCAGCATCTTTCGGATATTCCCCGACCGCATCATTTCTTTAGTCACCTCGTCTGCTTCGCTCTCCCGCAGAGACTCGAAACGCAGTAATCCAGAGCAATAATCGAGCAGCGGCGCGTGACTGCCAAAGCAAAACTTTTCCTTTCCAAACCGCGACAATAAATCCGGCCAGTCCGCCAGGGCCCGTCCGGAAGTATCCATCAGCAGGTCGGCCTTCCGGAACAATTCAAGATCCGCCTCATCCAGACTGGTATTGTTGGCCACATTGCAAATGAGGTACCGCGCATCCGGCACCTCCCGCACGATGGGTGCCACATCCTTCAACGCCCATTCCTTTTCGATATCCAGCCAGGAACTGGTTCGGCTGTCCACCATTCGCAGGGAAAACACCACCGGAACACCTTTATCGCGACACATTTTCACCAGTTCGATGCAAGATGGATGCGCGATGTCATAAAAGTGGTATTTGGGATACAGGCGTACACCCTTCATGCCCCAGTCGCTGATGCATTTTTGGAAGTCCTGCTTCCAGCCACCGTAGATGGGATTGATGACGGCAAAAGGGATGAAACGATCCTGGTATTTCGGATTTTTTCTAAGCACCTCATACAGTTCTTCGTTGGCGCTTTGGGTATTTTTATAAAACACGCCATTGAGATGGCTGATGACCGAAATCTCCGTACCGAATTCTTGCATCCTGCCCAAAAGCGCCTCGGTGTGATCGTATTCAAATTGGCGGAACGGCCAATGGCCGATGTATGCGTTGCTGTCAATTAACATGGTTACCGGATTTTCGGAGGATGTTATTGTAATTGTCAAAGAATATCTTTTGACGTTGACCGTCGGTGAGTCTCGCAGAGAACATCCGGCCGACGCCCTGGTAATAGCTGTTGTCACAGCCGAACAACAACCGATCCTCACCGATGTATTTCATCGCGAAATCGATCATCCCACCAGCATTGTTACTGCCGGACACGTCAACGTACACGTTCGGAGTGTTCTGAAGCACTTTACAGGCGTATTCCCAATCGATGCCTCCACCGATGTGCGCAAACTGGAACATCGCTTCCGGGTAACGTGCTGCGATTTCCACAAACTCTTCGGGCAGAGAAATATTTTCGGGTTCCCGTTCATTGAGTTTGACCCGAGAATATCCGATGGTGGAATGCATATGAATCAGCATATTCAGGTCGGTCAGTTTTTCGATGATTGGATAGTACAGGGGATCATTGATTTTGACCTGATTGTATAACTCTCCGGCGCCGACCATACCGGCGTCCACGCACCGGTCGATTTCCTCGAGGGATTCCTTCTGAAAAGCCGGATTGAGCACCATCGTACCGATCAGTCGGTCGGGGTGCTCCTTCATGCACCTGATGACCAGATCATTGTTCTTCCGGAAATCCTCTGGTGTCCCTACGGTATGGGGATTGAGGTTACGCGATATCACCAGCCGATCGATGTGCAGCCGATCCGCAAAGTCAAGTTGGGTACGCGGACTGTCCTCCGAAAAGTACACATGAGCGTGGGCATCAATTTTCCGGTATTGGCGTACTTCATCCATCAGATTCTTGGGTGCAGGCAGCTCGGCCTCTACAGGTGGCCTGGCCACTATTTGATGGGCCAGCATTGTCCCAGCTCCCGCCACCGATACATCTTTGAAAAATTTTCTTCTGTTCATAGGATATTAAAAAATTACGTACAAATGAACTAATGCAATGTACGGCTTATAATATTTTGTTCAAAATCAGGGACCCGATAAAGGATTGCAAACATTTGGGGAAACTGATAAAGTTGAATTTTATTCGAATAGGACCTTTGGATATATTCCCGGAATTCAATGCATTATGATAAAAACACAATTGCTGAGACCAAGAGGGACCATTCAGGAAGAAAGTTTGTTTTCGAAAATATAAAATGGATACCTGCGGATTCGTCCATACGGACTTCCTGTTGTCGAATGCCATTGGGAAACTGGTGCGCTGCTGAGGATTGGG
>CBFGVZ010000315.1:0-3189 GCA_965652315.1 uncultured Saprospiraceae bacterium
CTTCCTGCACTTCCTCCGGCCGGCAATTGGGTTTGTCCACTTTGTTGATGACCAGAATTGGCTTTTTTCCAAGCTGGATTGCCTTGCTTAGCACATATCTGGTCTGTGGCATCGGGCCTTCGAAGGCATCCACGATCAGCAATACGCCATCGGCCATGTTCAACACCCGCTCGACCTCTCCACCGAAGTCGGCGTGACCGGGGGTGTCAATGATATTGATTTTCACGCCTTTGTATACTACTGAAACATTTTTGGAAACGATGGTAATCCCCCTTTCGCGTTCCAGATCGATGTTGTCGAGGATCAACTCCCCTTGCGCATCGGCATCGTGGAAATTTTCGGTGAGGTGGAGAATTTTATCTACCAGAGTAGTTTTGCCGTGGTCGACGTGGGCGATAATGGCAATATTGCGGATATCCTGCATACGTTTTTATTTTAAGGGCGCAAAGATACGGTATTTTGTTTAAATATTTTTCCGACGCAGAAATTTTCAATCGCTTTATTTTCAATGGGTTTTAAAGACGTGGATGGTCGCGAAATTAATGGCATTTGCACTGGAAATTGCGATCCTGGTGCCCTGAATTTTAAATAAAATTCAAAACCTTTGCAGAGACATTCAGTTATGAGAAAATGAATCCACAGGAACGTGAACGACAGGAGATCCGGGACAATATAATTTCCGGTCCATCCGATTTCGAAGCAACAGCTTTCCGGATCTTTCATTTCCAGTACAGATATAACCCCCTTTATCAGGCATTTTGTAATCACCTGAGAAGGTCTCCCCGGAACGTACACTGTCTTACCGACATTCCATTTCTACCCATTCGATTTTTCAAAACGCATAAAGTGGCCACCGGAAAATTTGAGTCTGCATTAATTTTTAGATCTTCCGGCACTACTGAGTCCGGAAGAAGTCATCATCATGTGCGGGACAGGACATGGTACGAACAAATATCCACTTCTATTTTTGAACGAACATACGGACCCCTGGACAACGGCCTGATATGGGCACTTCTGCCATCCTACCTGGAACAGGGAGATTCCTCGCTGGTTTTTATGGTGCGGTCTTTTATCGAAAAAACGCAGAATCCCGGGAGTCGTTTTTACCGGTATGATTTTGAAAAATTGAAAAATGACATTGAAAGTTTTTTGTCTGGTAGCGAAATTATCATACTTTGGGGCGTCACATACGCTTTGCTTGATTTTGCAGAGCAATGTATGCGGGTGGACGATCAGGCGCTGAAATTCCCGAAAAATATGATCGTGATGGAAACCGGTGGAATGAAAGGCAGAAGGGAAGAAATGCTGCGGAGTGATGTACACGATATTTTGAGTTCTGCCTTCAAACGGCGCCACATCCATTCCGAATATGGGATGACCGAAATGCTTTCACAGGCCTACTCTACGGGAGATGGTCAGTTTCAAATGAGTCATACCCTGAAAATATTGGCGTATGACGTGATGGATCCACTGACTTATTCCGGGGAGGACGTTTCGGGACGTTGCCACGTGGTGGACCTGGCGAATCTGGACAGTTGTTGTTTCCTGGCTACCGAGGACATATGCCGGACCCGGGGAGACACCTTCGAAATCCTGGGGCGCCTGGATCACAGCGAAGTCAGAGGGTGTAACTTATTGTATCAGTAAGGAGTACGTTCCAATTACGTGAGTATGTCATTCGCACTACCTCTGAAGCATCAAGGTTACGGTACACCAAATTGGACCTTGCGGAGTGTATCCGGTAAATTTTTTGTGAATTAAAAAAAGAGCACATTATGAATGATTCGTTGGATTGGATAAAGGAAATAGTGGCGGTTTACGCTCCGAAAGTGGCACTTGCTTTAGCTGCTTTGGTGGTGGGTTGGTTTCTTATTGCCTGGGTCGTCAGTATATTCAGAAGATCGATGGACAAATCCGAGATCGATTTGTCGCTCAGGAATTTTCTGGTTACCCTGGTCAGCATTACGTTGAAGGTATTATTGCTTTTTACCGTGGCCAATACATTTGGTATTGTAACGACCAGTTTTATTGCGGTTTTCGGGGCGGCCGGTCTGGCACTCGGATTGGCTTTACAGGGCAGTTTGAGCCATTTTGCTGCCGGAGTCCTGATTTTATTTTTCAAACCATACCGGATTGGTGATTATGTAGAAGTTTCTGACAAAGCAGGTACGGTCAAGGAAATACAGGTTTTTACGACGTTGCTAACCACGCTCAACAATAATTTGGTGATCGTTCCCAATGGGGAGGTACTGAAATATGCTATTGTGAATTATTCTGCGCTCGAACAAAGGAAGGTAGCGCTTGATATTAGAATCCGCTATGGAGACGATATTGATCGGGCAAGGGATATTATTGAACGATTGTTCCGGAATCATGAACTGGTTCTCGTGGATAAGGGAATCGAAGTATACGTAGCCTCGCATGGGGAATCAGCGATCCATCTGACCGCACGGGCTTGGGCCAGGAGCGAAGATTACGGGACGGTCAATTTTTACATGCTGGAACAGGTGAAAAAAGAATTTGACAAGGCAGGAATCGGAATACCCGTTCCACAAATGGATGTACATTTTCCGGGTCGGAATGAGCTAATCCAGGACTGACCAGGAAGCCTGGGACTCGAAAGGATTTATATTAAATTTCCGGAGATTCCTATTGGGCAGAATCTGTATCTCTCAATTCCATGGCTGGATCGTCGTCCGGCAGGGTGTAATCCGATGGTTTTTTTCCAAAAATGCTGACATTGACGTACCGTTTGGGGTTGAGTCTGAAGTCCTGGAGCAGCAGATCGAGGTTTTGAAGGGTAGATTGCAACTCCATATATACCTGATCACTCTTCATCAACTTACCCATGGTCCCTTGTCCTTTATTGATACCCTCCAGTAAGGTGGTCAAACGGGTAGAGGTGGCTTCAAGGGATTGCATGGTTTTGGAGGTTTCATCTCCTACTGCGCTCAGTTTTTCCAACGCAGTATTGGTATTCTCGAGGGTTTTTTCGAGGCCGCCGTCCGCCAGGGTGCCGGTCATGGCAGCCACGTTTTGAATAGTCTGATTGAGACTTTCCTGATTGTCCGCGATACCACCGGTGATCCGGGCCAGATTTTCGGAAACTTCGTTCAGCGCTTTTGCATTGGATTGCATCATGGCATTCATCGCTCTGGTACCCTGTTCCAGATTGAGTACGGTATTTTG
>CBFGVZ010000316.1:0-3186 GCA_965652315.1 uncultured Saprospiraceae bacterium
GTCGGTTCGTCCAGGATGTAAAGTGTATTCCCGGTATCTCGTTTAGCGAGTTCTTCGGCCAGTTTGACCCGCTGGGCTTCCCCGCCCGATAGGGTCGTGGCTGATTGTCCCAGGGTGATATACCCCAGGCCGACGTCCTGAATGGTTTTCAGTTTCCGATAAATTTTAGGCACGGGTTCAAAGAATTCAACCGCCTCATCCACGGTCATTTTGAGGACATCACTGATGTTCTTGCCTTTGTAGAGAATCTCAAGGGTTTCCCGGTTAAATCTTTTTCCAAAACAGGTGGGGCATTCGATATAAACGTTGGGGATAAAGTTCATCTCGATTTCCTTCATCCCGGCACCGCCGCAATCTTCGCAGCGGCCCCCTTTTACATTAAAGGAAAAACGGCCGATTTTATATCCCCTGATCTTGGCTTCGGGGACTTCAACGTATAATTTCCTGATGTCAGTAAATACATTGGTGTATGTCGCCGGATTGGACCGGGGGGTGCGGCCGATGGGGGACTGGTCAATATCAATGACCTTATCCAGATGTTCAATTCCCTGGATGGATTCATGTGGCAACGGATCCTGCAGGCTATTATAAAAGTGCTTCCGCAGGGCGGGATATAAAGTCTCGTTGATCAGACTGGATTTACCACTTCCCGACACACCGGTTACGCAGGTCAGCGTCTGCAAAGGTATGCGGACGGATACATTTTTGAGATTGTGGCCAGTAGCGCCGATTATCTCGATCGCTTTGCCATTCCCCTTCCGGCGAATGGCTGGTACTTCAATTTCTTTTGCCCCACTGAGATATTGTCCGGTGATACTGTTCGGATCGTTGCGCACCTCTTCGGGATGTCCGACGGAGACGATGTGGCCGCCCAGCTTGCCAGCACCAGGTCCGATATCAATCAGATAATCGGATGCGAGCATAATATCTTCATCATGTTCCACCACCAGGACACTGTTGTCCGCACTGATGAGATTTTTCAATGCAGTGATCAATCGCTGATTATCACGCTGATGCAGGCCGATGGAGGGCTCATCCATGATATAAGTGATTCCACTGAGTTGAGAACCGATCTGGTTGGCCAGCCGAGTCCGCTGTGATTCCCCGCCGGAAAGCGATTTCGCAGGTCGGTTGAGTGAAAGGTAAGACAGTCCTACATCGAGTAAAAAATGGAGTCTGGTCCGGATTTCCTTCAATACTTCCTGACCGATCTTTTTTTGTTTGTCCGACAGGTAGGCCGGTAAATTTTCCAGCCAGTGCGCCAGTTCATCCAGGTCCAGTTCCGCCACCTCTCCGATATGGCGTTCGTTGATTTTGAAGTGGAGCGATTCTTTTTTAAGCCGGTAGCCTTCGCAGCTGCTGCAATCCTGCACCGACATGAATTCTCCTGCCCATTTCCGGATGCGTTCCGACGAGCTTTCGTTGAACCATCGATCCAGCATTTTGATCAGTCCTTCGGTCAGGATGGAATTCTCAGAGAGGTCCAGGCCTTTGGCGCTGATTTCCACTTCTTCCCCACCGCCGTGTAGCAGTATCTTCATCGCTTGATCGGGAATGTCCGAAATTGGCGTTCCTAATGTAAATCCGAAATGTTTTGCCAGGGCCTTCAATTGTTCGAAGGTCCGATTTTCGCGACGTTCACCAATGGGGGGGATACCACCCTTGCTGATAGACAGTGTGGGGTCAGCGATGACCTTGTTCATATCCACTTCATTGACATAGCCCAGCCCGTTGCATTTGGGGCATGCTCCGTACGGGGAATTAAATGAAAATGTGTTGGGCGAGGGGTCTTCATAGGAAATACCGGATTCCACATCCATCAGTTCCTTGCTAAACCGAAACATTTTCTCTCCTTCCAGATCCTCTATAAAAATGAGGCCATCTCCCATATCAAATGCGGTGGTAATCGATTTTTCCATTCGTTGGCGTCGGTCTTCTACGACTTTGATCCGGTCAATCACCACCTCAATATCGTGTACTTTGTACCGTTCCACCCGCAACCCTTTGGTCAGTTCGGTCATATGGCCGTCGATCCGGACCCTGGTAAATCCTTGTTTCCGGATCTGTTCGAACAGTTCACGGTAATGTCCTTTCCGGCCGCGTACCAACGGTGCCAGGATCGCAATTCGACTATTTTCAAATTCGGTAAAAAGCCGTTCGATGATCTCTTCTTCGGTGAATTGAAGCATCTTTTTGCCCGTCTTCCATGAATAAGCCTCCCCGATCCGGGCATATAGCAGCCGGAGCAGGTCGTAAAGCTCTGTAATCGTACCTACGGTGGATCTTGGATTCCACCCACTGGTTTTTTGTTCGATCGATATGACGGGGCTCAGACCGGTGATCTGGTCCACGTCGGGCCGTTCCATTTTGCCAATAAACTGGCGGGCATAGATACCGAAGGTTTCCATATACCTGCGCTGACCCTCCGCGAACAACGTGTCAAATGCCAGGGAAGACTTGCCACTTCCACTAATGCCAGTGATCACCACAAATTTGTTCCGGGGTATCTGCACGTCGATGTTCTGCAGATTATTTTCCCGGGCCCCTGAAACTGAAATAAATTCCTGTTCTTCCAAATTCTGTCCTTTCCTGATTACATGACACCTGAATCGGTGGCTTAGTTCAAAAAAATACCATCAAAAATAGGGCTTTACAAATTAATATCACAACTTATGTCATAATCCGGGCACGGGCATTGGCTGGGTGGGTCGAAGATTTTTATTCTGGCATCTGGATTTTTGAATATATCCGGAAGGGAGGAATTCAATTGCTTTTCGGAAGGAGGTAACTTTTTTGTACTCCGGGCCTGACGGGGGAAATCTCCTCGTAAAGGGTGATTCCATATTAAACAAAATTCGGTCTCATAATCATGGAATAATTGAGGATTTTTCCTTATATTGGAGGCATGATTTTGAGATTGTAAAAGATTTAGGACACAGTTTGTATGTTAATCCTTGATATTTAACAATTTGCAATAACCACCAATTGATTAGCTGATTGCCTGACGATAGACCTATACTGGACTATAGCAGGATAATGAACCATTCGCAGAAAGCGATGGCACGGAAACCCGGAAGTATTTGATGGATTAAAATAAATAATGTAATTGCTTTTAAAAGACACCACCTTATGAAAAATGTTCTCCTCCTCCTCTCCATCATGGTCACATTGATGATGACTGGTAAT
>CBFGVZ010000317.1:0-3173 GCA_965652315.1 uncultured Saprospiraceae bacterium
CGTACATCTATAATCATAAATCGGCTACGGTGGGAAAATAGCTGAGATCACATACATGCTTGTAATAACTTTCAAACCGGAAATATAATACTTTCAAATACCACGCAGCCATTCAAAAAGCTTATTACGCAATCATTTGCAGTTTTTCTACTAATTCTGTCGCTGGCAGGATGTCAAATTATCCGTCCCAATGCCCATCCGCCAATGAGATGGGCCAATAGCCTGCAGGATAGTTTTGGGGCTACCATCCGGATAGACACGACCCAGCCAGTTATCTATCTGATCTTCTCCGGTCACGATCACAACGAAGGCCGGCAGAAAGTATACAACACTCTGACAACTAGAAATATCAAAGCTTCGTTCTTTTTCACCGGTGAATTTTATCGAAATCCGGACAATCAGGCATTTATACAAGATTTGATTCGGGGTGGGCATTATCTCGGTGCGCATTCTGATCGCCATTTACTATACGCAGACTGGAGTAAGCGGGACTCCACCCTGGTGAGTCGGGATTCTTTCCGGATGGACCTCCAATCCAATTATGATACAATGAGCCGGCTTTTTGGGATCAAAAAGAAAAATGCCCGTGTTTTCCTCCCCCCATACGAATGGTACAATCAGGATATTGCTGACTGGGTGCAGGAGTTAGATCTTACGCTGATCAATCTCACTCCCGGTCCGGGTACAGCCCGGGACTACACCTGGCCCCAAATGGGCAAACGCTACACGTCCACACGTCAAATCATTGCCGACCTCATGGCATACGAGGAAGCACATAAGCTCAATGGTGCCATCTTGCTCATCCATCCCGGGACGGATGAGCGCAGAACGGACAAATTGTACGATCATTTGGGTGACATCCTGGATGATCTGGCTGAAAAAGGATACCGGTTTCGTTCGTTTTGAGATTCGAAATTCTAACTAAATCTTCCGGCGATAAGTCATTCCACCTGTGATATCCATCTGTAAATGAAACAAATCACCAGTTTGCGGATACGCTTCCAGCGTTTCATTCGGCAGCAATTTCCGGGCAGAGGTAATATATATCTGATCACGATTGCGGCCACCAAATATATTCGCAGACACTTGTGGAGCCGCTACTTCTATCCGATCCGTAATGTTCCCGGAAACAGGATTGACACATACCACTCCATACCCATTCCACAAGGATACCCACAAACGTCCTTCCGAGTCCATCGACATGCCGTCCGGATGGCCCTGGGCTACCGAAAATTCAATTACATCACGGTTCCATTTCCAGGCGCGGGCTTCAGGATCAAATCTGTATTCCTGGATTCTCTGGGTGGGCGTATCGATATAATAATAGGTGTGACCGTCCGGTAAGCACCGAATCCCATTGGAGATAGAAGTCCGGTCCAGCATCACGTGCCATTTCAACTGATTGTCGAGCAAATACAATTTGCCCTGTCCGTCTTCCTCACTGAGCGCCATCGTTCCAATCCAGAGATTCCCGTGAACGTCACAAAATCCATCGTTGGTTCGGATATCCGGATCGTAATGCGGCAGATCCACCCATTTTTTCAGTCGTTCCGATTCCGGATTCCAGAGATACAACGCATCAGGCAGGGCCAGAATCAAATCTTCACCCCGATCAGTGAGAAAAATATTGGAGACATAATCCGGCGTCTCGAATGTGCGATGATCGTTCCCCATTTCGTCCGACCAATGAACTTTTTTCCCGAGAATATCAACCCAGAAAATACATTGTCTTATGTCATCCCAGATGGGACCCTCTCCCAGGTCACACTGGGTCGCCACCAATGATTCTGCATTTCTCATATCCGTGTTTTCCGCCAAATTAATCAGATCTTTGGTAAAAGCCAATGACCAGGCATCAAATGAGCAAAGAATTTCAACCTGACTGGTAAAAGCAATAAATATCTGCATAGGATAGACACGTTGTCAGCCTCTGGAAAATCAACGGGCACCTCACCCGGATTATGAATGGATTTTACTTTATGTAGATGCGAGGTATGGCCGAATGTAGTCGAAATCCAAAAGTCTGTGGGCGTTAGAAACAGTCTCGTCTCATTACAGCATTTGCAATCCAAACTCAAACCCACACCCAAACCCACACCCGTACGGGAATATGGTGAAAAATTCGGGTTATGTCCAATCCAACAGCCATTTTTTTATCTTTACGATTCATCAGCTACCAATTCAATATGAAAAAGCAAACACTGGACGAATTTATCATAGAACGGGAGAAAGCTTTCCCTTACTCTACCGGTGAATTTTCTCAGCTTCTCAATTCCATCAAACTGGCTGCCAAGATCGTGAATCACGAGATCAACCGTGCAGGTCTGGTCGATATCCTGGGCGACGCCGGAGACACCAACGTACAGGGTGAAGACCAAAAGAAACTGGATGTCTTCGCCAATGAAACCTTCAAGCGAGCGCTGATCTCAAGGGATATTGTGTGTGGATTGCTCTCCGAGGAAGAAGATGACTACCTTCCAATAGCTGGTCAGGATAACGATCATCAGAACAAATACATCGTATCTTTTGATCCATTGGACGGTTCGTCCAATATCGATGTAAATGTTTCTGTGGGCACTATATTTTCTATACATCGCCGGATTTCTCCACTCGGTTCTCCGGTGACCAGAGAAGATTTTTTACAACCCGGCAGTCAACAGGTAGCAGCAGGTTATGTCATCTATGGTACTTCCACCATGATGGTGCTGACCATGGGCAACGGAGTGAATGGATTCACACTCAATCCGGCCATTGGGACATTCTACCTGTCCCATCCGGCTATGACTTTCCCTGAAACGGGACATACTTATTCAGTCAATGAAGGATACTACCGGGACTTTCCGGAGGGTATAAAGAAATACATCAAGTACTGCCAGGAAGAGGAGGATGACCGGCCTTACACCAGTCGGTACATCGGTTCACTCGTCTCTGATTTTCATCGCAACCTGATCTATGGTGGAATTTACCTCTACCCCCAAAGTACTAAATACAAACAAGGCAAACTCCGCCTCCAGTACGAAGCCAATCCGATCGCTTTTCTGACCGAACAAGCACGGGGTAAGGCTACGGATGGGAACCGAAGAATCCTGGACCTGCAACCGGAATCATACCATCAGCGCATCCCCTTTATCTGTGGTAGTCCACAAATGGTGGATAAGGTGGAAGAGTTTCTA
>CBFGVZ010000318.1:0-3172 GCA_965652315.1 uncultured Saprospiraceae bacterium
TGTACAGCAAATCCAGCGTGAGCGTCCGGTAAAAGGGATTCTGTGATTTACGCTCGGGGCCGGGGATCACGGAGCTGCCGTCAAAATTGGGTAATGTGCGTCGCGCGGAACGGGTGGGTGAAATAAAATTCAGTGCGGCCTGTAGTAACGGCTCCTCTTCATCGCCCAGGGGCTTCAGATCCAACAGATAATCCAACTCTGACACTTCGATGTCCGGTGCAAATCCATCTTCATAATCACCAAAGCCAATTGAATTGATGATTTTCGTGGTCAAAGGCTGAAGCGCGTATTTGTGCACCGGATTGGCGGAAGATTTTTCACTAAAGTCGGTCCCCGGGGAATCGTACAGGGTCCGCGATCCGACGTTCTTGCCGACGGTTTGCTCGCCGATCACAACCACATCGATATAGGGATTGAGCCCATTGATAATGGCTTCACTGGCCGAGGCAGTGCCGGTGGAGGTTAGCACGAACAACCGGTTCATCCCCAGCGAATTCAATGGCTCGGTACCGGTCACGTCAAAATCCTCATTAAACAGATACACCCGATCCATAAAATCCAGAGGTGAATCGAGATCGTTGTGCTTGTCATTGTAATCAAAAGTGATAAAACCTTTGGTCTGATCGGTCGTATAGATCATACTGGCCAGCATGGCCGCGGTAATCACCGATCCACCCGGATTGTACCGGAGGTCCAGGACCAATTCCTGTACATTTTCGCTTTGAAACTGTGCAAATACCTGATTCATCTCGTGGTGGTACAAAAAGTTGAATCCATTGAGCATCAAATAACCGACTCTCGTCCCGTCGATCTGAAGTACCTTAGCCACCAGGATCGGATTCTCATGGATAATCACCGCATCCATGGTCACCGATTTACCCGCTTCGAAGTCACTGCCATTGAATTCCACCAGGCCCAGCTTATACGACTTCTGGTTGAACAACAGGCTCTGATAATTGGAAGTAGTCAGTTGTTTGCCGTTGACTTTACCAAAGATATCGCCCCGTTTCAACCCCGCTTTTTCCGCCGGGCTGTCCGGTAGTACGTACCGCACATATCCGATCAGATCATTGTTGGAAGAAGACAGCCGGACCAACTGGTAATCGTATCCAAAATCTTCGGACACACCCTGTAACAGATTTTCAAGTTCTTCGTAATCGTCCACGATAAAGGAAAACCGATCCTTTACATTGGGCTGGTACAACAATCCGTCAAATAAAGCCTCCGGAGAATCGTAACCCTGAAGAAACTGGACATAGTCGGTTACATCATCATCTTGTGAATCAGCCAGGTTGCCTTTTTCCGCCTGATACAGATACCACGAATTCATGGCATTCCATACAAAATCCCGAATCTGGGTATCCGGGTCATCCGGTATTTGAGTGAGCACGGTATCCGGATCTTCTATGGGTTCCCGCACACATCCAAAAACCAGTAGGAAGAGCGGAATAATCAATAATATTTTGTTATATTTCAAATTCTTTAAAACAGTCATGTGCTTATGGAAGGTTAAATGGTGGTTATCAATATTCAAAAATACGTCTTTATGTCACATCGCAATATTGTATTTTTCGTTCTGTTATCCGGTTTAGGGCTCAGTATTCTAACGTCCTGCGCCACCAAACAGTATTTTACAGTCGATTCAGCTTCTTATCAGCCTGCTGTATTCGATGAATCCAGCCGGATCACGACGGTGGAAGTCATCGTCTCCAACGTCGATACCAACGTAGTCTTCACCGATTTGGTTTTCCAGAACCTCCGGATTCCTGTCATTGCAGAAAATTTAACGGATCAAAAAGTCAAAATTTCCGGGTATATCCAGATCGGAGGAAAACTAGCCGATGACCACTACCAGATCCTGACAGAAGAGAATAATAAATTGCTTTTTATGGTGGAGAATAACCGGCGATCCATTCCACTGGAAAATGTGGAAAGACAAAAGACCCAAATACCGTGAGGCTGTAAATGAACAGAAATGAATAAAATGAATGACCTGCACGGAGCTATCCGAAACGAAAGTAACAGTGAAATGTAAAAACCAGTAAATGACCCATAACACACAGAAGCTTACACCATCTGAGATCCTTGAAAATCTGGCCCAAATAAAAGAGCGAATTCACGCTGCCTGCCGGGCTAGTGGCCGTGGACCTGAAGAGGTAAGGCTTATGCTGGTCACAAAAACCGTCCCGGCTGAAACGATCTCCCTGGTGCTGGGCACCGGCGAAAATCTCATTGGTGAAAACCTAATCGAGGAACTGGCCGAAAAGTATGACCACATCCGGTCGGACAACCAGCCTGAAATCCATTTTATTGGAAACTTACGGAAATGTGATCTCGACGAAGTGATCCGGTACGTGAACTGTATTCAAACGGTAGATCACTTCATGCAAGCAGAAGAGCTCAACAGGCGGCTGGTGGAATTGGATGAAACAATCGATATTCTCATCCAGGTCAACACTTCCTGGCGCGACAGACCTTTTGGGACCTCACCCGCCCACGTGATCGGCCTGGCAATGCAGATTGCCCGTCTGTCCCATATCCGGATCAGGGGTTTGATGACGCTGGGAGAATTTGACACTTCCCCTGAAATAGCCCGGGCCTGCTTCCGGTTGCTCCGGAATCTTTACGATGAAATCCGAGCCCTGGAAATCCCTAATGTCAGGATGGATATTCTATCGATGGGCATGAGCGATCACCTGGAAGTCGCAGTCGAAGAAGGGTCCACTATGGTCCGGATCGGCACTTCCATTTTTGGTGAACGGGATACGCCGGATAGTTTTTACTGGAAAGAATGACCCCACTGGATGCTTGTGTATTCCCCGTGAAGGAGCTTATTCCACAGGCTCTTTACTTTTTTTCAGCGGGAAGGAATAGATACCGATTTTTTTCAACAGTCGTTTGCGCGCACCCTTGTCCAAATGTTCGTTTGTAGGCTCTCCCAGCAGAAAACCAAAGGCTTTCCAGTCATCGCTGGCATCCAGTAGTACTTTGAGTACCGCCACCATAGGCATAGCCAGTATGAGTCCTGCAAGACCAAAGAGCTTTCCTCCCAATAACAACGATATAATAGCAATCATTGGACTGATATTGACCTTGCCACCAACAATATTTGGCGTGATGAAATTTCCCTCAAAAAACTGGACGATCTGAAACCATACGATGATCCCCAGTG
>CBFGVZ010000319.1:0-3171 GCA_965652315.1 uncultured Saprospiraceae bacterium
CAATCCTTTTTGGTGGAAGCTGAGAGTTTTGATTACAAGGGCGGCTGGCTCGTAGATCCGCAGTTTGTGGAACAGATGGGATCACCCTATCTGCTGGCACACGGTCTGGGTGAACCGGTGGAGAATGCCCGTATGCAGGTAAACTTTCCCGGACAGGGAATTTATCATGTGTGGGTCCGGACCAAAAACTGGGTACCCGGTAATTGGGAAGCACCGGGAAGATTTAAACTTAAAATCGGTGAAAAAACTCTGGATCAGGAATTTGGTATAAAACCGGGCTGGTCCTGGGAATACGGCGGATCGGTTAATGTAAGCGATACCAAAACGACCGTGGAGCTGGTGGATCTAACCGGATTTGACGGCCGATGTGACGCGGTGTATTTTAGTACGGAGAATGTTTCTCCACCGGACCGGGGGGAAGAGTTGGCCACCTGGCGTCAGCAGGTGCTGAACCAGACCAACGCACCGGAAGAAACCAAAACCTATGATTATGTAATAGTCGGCGGGGGAATCGCGGGCTGTGCCAATGCCATCGCGGCTGCGGAACAGGGACTCAAAGTAGCCCTGATCCATGACCGGCCGGTACTTGGCGGAAACGCAAGTAGTGAAATCCGGGTGCATACGCTGGGTATTTACGGGTATTTCGAGCGTATTTTACGGATGCTGGATACCAAGCATTACCCCAATGGTTCGCCGGAGGCATATGCTGAGGATATAAAACGGCATAAAAACGTGGAGAAATATGAGAATATTGATCTGTACCTCAATTACCGCGCGTACGATGCTAATGCGGTGAACAATACTATCGAATCCGTCGACGCCCGACACACTTCTGAAGGCAACCGGATTCGGTTTGAAGCGCCCTTGTTTGCCGATTGTACGGGTGATGGATGGATCGGTTACTGGGCAGGTGCCGAGTTTATGTATGGCCGCGAGAGCGTGGATGAATTTGATGAAGGCTGGGATGAATTTGGGGAACTGTGGAGTCCGGAAGAACCGGACGGTGCCGTAATGGGGTCTTCAGTGCTGTGGCGTGTATATAAAGATGTTTACAATTATACATTTCCCGAGGTACCCTGGGCGATGGACGTAGCAGGTGACCATGCTGCAGCGCATGGGGAATGGTACTGGGAATATTCCAGTGCTGATGTACACCAGATCCATGACGCAGAGCAGATCCGGGACCATATGCTTAGAGCAATTTATGGTTCCTTTGCCAACGAAAAGAAAAAACCCGGATCAGAAAAACTCCGGTTTGAATGGGTGTCTTATCTGGTCGGTAAACGGGAGTCACGCAGGTTGCTTGGCGATTATGTCTTTACCTTCGGGGATGCTAAGACCGGTCGCAATTTTGAGGATGCCGTAGTGAAGGAAGTCCGGGAGGTTGATGTGCATTACCAGCAGAATCTGAAGGATGCCGATAAACCTGATTTTCTGTCCAAAGCTATGTTTTATAAAACACCGATGTATTACATTCCATATCGCAGTCTGTATTCCAAAAACATTAGCAACCTGTTCATGGCCGGCCGGTGTTTTAGTTGTTCTCACGTGGGGCTCGGGGGACCGCGGGTGATGCGAACAACTGGTCAGATGGGTGCTGCGGTAGGGCTGGCAGCAGCCGTTGCGACAAAACACAATGTGAATCCCCGGGATGTGTACGAAGATCATTTGGATGAATATATGCATCTGGTCCGTACCAGTTCAAACGGCGAACAGGAGGTGAAGAACTAAATTGTTGTCGTGGATACGATAATTAAAATTTGAAATAATCAGCACAGACAGCGGGCTCGACACTTTTCCAGCTACGGTCCGCTGCTTATTGATTCGAGAAAACCGACATGATATCCAAATTTTCCATATTAGTTGGCCTGTTGATAGCCCGTTTCGTCTTCTTTCTCGGAGTGAATACGGACCATCAACCACTTGCTATGCTGGATGGATGGAACCTGGATGAAGTGAAATCGGAAAAGTCGGTGTTTACACTGACGGATGACTCGACGATGGTCGATTATGAAATCGTTCTGTTGGAGGATGAGCACCAGATACCGGTGGCTTATACTTCCCACATCCTCACTCCGGTGTGTGATGATACCCTGTGTGCCCTGATGAATATTCAGGTGTACTGGAATTTACTGGGAAACTATATCGGGTACGACACCATCGCGGGTGATCCATTGACCAAGAACGATCATCTGCCTTTTGAGACGGAAGATTATGACAAGATGCACCGGTTGCTCCGGGACGATAATTCGATTATCAAACGCAAGGAGAAGCACGAACTTTTTGATTCGGAGGCCAAAAGGGTATCCGAAGTGGTAGATGCCGTCACTGGTGCCACGGCTAAGGAAGTCAGTGAAGCAGTGGTCGATGGGGCACTATATTCCTGTTATACGCTTTATCACATCGTGTACGGTGAGCTGTCCGATTCCATCCTCAGCGATATGGAATCCCGGTATTCTCCGGCAATTCAGGAGCATTTGTTAGCTTCCGCCCATTCGGATTATCAGCTCTATGTCCTCAAACGACTGAGGGAAGATGAGTTTGTGGGATACCAGAATCGTATTCTCGAATTGATCCATGAGTCCATCCCGTTGAACCGACTGTACATTTTAAAGAAAATGCCGGAAACCATGTGGCAGGATGAATCCGTACGGAGGACTATTTCTGGATACTTTGGGGATTTGGACGGCAATACCCGAACCTGGTTTTTACGGAAAATGGAATCCCTGGACAAAGTGGATGACAGCGTGATCCGGGATATGGCCGGGCATATGGAATCCCTGAGTCAGAATCAGCTCAAGATTCTGATTCGGATTTTCGAACAGAACGCTCTTTCTGCGGAAACGCTGACTGTCATCCATCAGGTATTAGATCGGGAGAAGATGATATTTGGATATCTGGTAGAGGCATTTTTGGAGGATCTGGCAAAAGGAAGTTCGGTAGAGAATTAAGCGATGAAGGTAAATTTCCGACATATTCCCGTGCTTTTTTCAGCTGCCTTGTTGTCCGGATTTTTCGTGATCGATCCGGTATCAGATCCGGGTTGTTCCCGTCAGGCCGTTCTGGATTACACAACGGATAAATCGGTTGATGTGACCGTTTATCTCGTTAGTTCGGAAGACCAGATTCCGCAGTACTATACTGCCAGACTCCAGTCGCCGGTTTGTATGG
>CBFGVZ010000320.1:0-3117 GCA_965652315.1 uncultured Saprospiraceae bacterium
CAAGTAGGCCCGGATAAAAATTTTCTACAAAGAATGAATCAGAAAACACTCTATATACTAGACGGACACGCCCTGGTTTTCCGGGCACATTATGCCTTTATCAGACGCCCCCTGATGAATTCCAAAGGTATCAATACGTCGGCGATCACCGGATTTACCCGTGCATTATGGGACATCATTGTCAATCGCCAGCCCAGTCACCTCGCGGTTTCATTTGACAAAAGTAATGTCACCTTCCGCAATGATATGTATCCGGAATACAAAGCTAACCGGGATGCCACACCGGAGGACATTCGGATCGCTTTGCCCTATATCAGGAGCATCGTCGAAGCGTTCAACATTCCCATATTTGAGATGGACAATTACGAAGCGGATGATCTGATCGGCACGCTGGCCAAACAAGCCGAAAAACAGGGATTTAAAGTATTTATGGTTACGCCGGATAAGGATTTTGGACAACTGGTGAGTGAGAACATTAAGATTTATAAACCGTCCAGACAAGGGAATGGTATTGAGATCATGGGCATTCCGGAAGTTCTTGAAAAATGGGACGTGGAAAGGGTTGAACAGGTCATAGATATGATCGGTCTGCAGGGAGACAGCGTAGACAATATTCCAGGTATCCCGGGCATAGGCCCCAAATCGGCTGCTAAACTCCTCAAGGAATACCATACCGTCGAAAATCTGCTCAACAATACCGCAGATCTGAAAGGAAAAATGAGGGAAAATCTGGAAACCTTCCGGGAGCAGGGACTTCTATCCAAGCAACTGGCCATTATCAATACGGAAGCCCCCATCACCTTTGATGCTGAACTGACCGAAATGAACCAGGCCAACAAGGAAAAACTAACCGAAATTTTTGCTGATCTCGAATTCAGGACGCTGGCCCAGTCCATCCTGGGTACGCCTGCACAGACCGGAGTACAGCAGGCACTCTTCCCCGCTGAAACCTTGATACAACCGGAATCCGTCATCGACACGATCGCGCCCAATCAATATCAGAACACAGATCAACAATATATCCTGGTCGACACTCCCGAGCAACGGACCGGACTGATCCGAGAGTTGGAAAATGCGAATCGATTTTGCTTCGACACAGAGACGACGTCCATTCACCCCATGGAAGCTGACCTTGTAGGGATGAGTTTTAGTCTGGAAAAAGGGAAAGCCTGGTTTATCCTGGTACCTGAAGATCGGGATGAAACGCTTCAGATTCTGGAGGAATTCAGAAATGTATTTGAAAATCCAGAAATCATCAAGATCGCTCAGAATATCAAATACGATGCCATCGTCCTGAAAAATTACGGGATCGAGGTACAGGGAATTTTTCATGACACTATGCTGTTCCATTACCTGTTGAATCCGGAGTTGAGGCACAACATGGATTACCTCGCTGAAACTTATTTGTCCTATAAGACGATATCCTACGACGAATTAACAGAAAAAAAAGGCCAGAAACAGAAAAAGCTGCGCGATGTGGAATTGGAAAAACTCAGAAATTATGCAGCGGAAGACGCAGATATTACGCTCCAATTACACGAATATTTGTTTGAAAAATTAAAGGAGCGAAAGCTGGATAAACTCTATTTTGACATCGAGGAACCACTGATCAAAATACTGTCCGAAATGGAATACAATGGAATTCGGATGGATGCGGATTTTTTGGTTAACTACGGTAAAGAACTGGCTGGGCTGATCGTGGAGGTTCAGGACCGGATCTATGCCATGGCGGGAGCGGTATTTAACATCGACAGTCCGAAACAGGTAGGTGAGATTCTTTTTGACGTGATGAAAATCCCCTATCGCTGGTCGAAAACCAAGACTGGTCAGTACTCCACCAACGAAGCCAAGCTCGGCGAACTCGCCAATGAACATGAAATAGTAACCCTGATTCTGGATTACCGGGGTTTGACGAAACTCAAGTCAACCTATGTGGATGCCTTACCGAAAATGGTCAATCCCAAGACCGGGCGAATACACAGCAGTTTCAATCAGGCATTGGCTGCAACGGGTCGGCTGAGTTCCAACCATCCCAATCTCCAGAATATTCCCATCAAGACGGAGGCAGGTCGGAAAGTTCGACAGGCGTTCATTCCAGCCGATGAAAACCACGTCCTCCTCGGGGCGGATTATTCTCAAATTGAACTGAGACTGATTGCTCATATGAGTGGGGACGAAGCGATGCTGGAAGCTTTTAACAATGGCCAGGACATCCACCGGGCCACTGCGGCACGGGTTTTTGATGTACCTTATGATGAGGTAAGTGCTGATCAACGCCGACAGGCCAAAACCGTGAATTTCAGTATCATCTATGGTGCGGGTGCTACCAACCTCTCACAACAACTGGATATTCCCCGGAAAGAAGCTTCTCAGTTGATCGAAGCCTATTTTGGACAATATAAAGGTTTGAAAAATTACATGGATGACACGGTGAAATTCGCTCGTAAAAACGGATATGTAGAGACCTTGCTCGGCCGCAAAAGAACCCTTCGTGACATCAACTCCAGGAACCGACTGGCGCAGGCCGGTGCTGAGCGGATCGCTATTAACACTCCCATCCAGGGAACTGCAGCCGATATGATCAAAATGGCCATGATCCGGATTCACAACAAATTGAAAGAAAGAAAGCTTCAGTCCAGATTGATCTTACAGGTCCATGATGAGCTGATGTTTGATGTGCCACATGCTGAAGTGGAAGAAATGAAGGTCCTGGTACAGGAAGAAATGGTGAACGCCCTTCCCGGTCTTGATGTCCCCATTCTGGTAGAAGTAGGAACGGGACGCACCTGGCTGGAAGCACACTAATCGATTTTGGCTTTAGGATTGATAATATTATGTGAGCGGAAAAAGTGAAAGGGGTGGATTTGGTCGAAGCATGCATCCTGGGCTGCCGGTGAGTACCGACTTGACAGATATCATACCCATAATATACGACACGTTATGAGTTGTCATTCTTTGATCATATGATCTATAACTTCTTGAGTAATAATAAAATATACATAAATCAAATACCATGAATAATCCGGGATAGGTGATGTGGCACACAAAATGAAAGGTGGCGACTTTCAAATTGTGACCGCAGGCAGTGGCATTATCCATACCGAAATTATTGAAAAG
>CBFGVZ010000321.1:0-3084 GCA_965652315.1 uncultured Saprospiraceae bacterium
CCCAGGTCCCCTTCGGTGGGTAAGATTGCCAGTTCAAAAATGGATTCGGAACCAAACTGCTCCGTCCAGGAAGATACCCATTCGTCGTTGGAATACAATTCATACTCCCCGGAATTGATAATTTCCTCCGCCGCAGACAGCGCTGCGCCGTGATTCCCCATGTACAGATTCACTCTGGCCTGAAGCGCCAGGTTGGCATAATAATTCAGATAACCATTGGAAATCGATTTGGAAATAAGGGGAGCCGCGGTCTGGAGATCACTCAGGATCTGCTGGTAATTCTCCTCTACCGTTGCCCGCAAGGGTTGCGCGGAAGCGTCCAGCGGCTCGGTTACATTGGGAACACCCCAGGAGGATGGGTCGTCACTATAGGGCTTGCCATACAACCGAACCAGGTCAAAATACATCATCGCCCGGGCGGTCAGCGCCTGTCCTTTGGCATCGTCAAAATCTTCTGTACTTCCTTCAGCCTGCAGTTTGTCAATACTGGCGATAACGCTGTTGGCCTGGAGAATGCAGTGATAGATATGATTCCAGAAATCTGAATAAGATCCGGTTGTCACCGAATGATTGAAGGTGTACAACCCGTCCAGGCCACGCCCCTGGGAATAGATCGTCAGATCTCCTCCTTTGGCATTGGCATACATAATAAAATTGCGACCGTAATAGGACGAGCTCCTCATCTTGCTCATCAGTCCGTTGATGATCACCCGGGCATCGGCTGGAGTCTGAATTGACGAACTGGCATCACCCGAATTACTTGGCTTTACATCAAGGAAATCCTCGCCACAGGAAACCAGTCCCAATAAAAAAAGTGCGGATAAAAGTATTTTTAAAGCTTTCATTGTCATCATGTTTATATTGTCAAAAACCAATTTCAATTCCAAAAGTATAAGTCTTTCCATACGGTGTTTCCCAGCCCCGGGTGGCGTACTGATTCACTTCCGGGTCGGCCAGCTTGTACTTTGAAAAGGTCAGTAAATTGGATGCATTGAAATAGATCCGGGTATTGTCGATACCGATGCGATTGAGAAAAAGCAGCGGCAGATTATAAGCCAACGTGATGTTTTTCAACCGGAGAAAACTGGCGTCGTACAGATTCCGGCTGCTATACTGGATCGCATCGGTGGGGTCAAATCCCTCTATCTTAGGCAGGCTCCGGGTGGGCTCCTCCTTCGTCCACATATTATCAAACTGATATTGGGCGCGGATCCTCTCCCAGTAATAACCGTCATCCACGACGTCCTTACTGGCGCCGTCGTACAGGTCTCCACCAATCTTATAGATAAAATTTGCGTCCAGCGTAATACCCTTAAATTCGAGATCGGTACTGAATCCCCCGAATACTTTTGGTATTCCATTTCCGGTAATGATGTAATTGGCATCCTGCCAGCTATAGGAGGCACCCCGGCCATCCAGCAGAAATTCGCCCGCCGTGGGATCATCCGGATCGTTGACGAACCATCGGTTTTTCCCATTTTCTGGGTCCACACCGGCCCATTCGTATCCCCAAAATGCAAGCGTTGACTCACCCTCCCTGAAAATGTACTGGGCCCGGGCATCAGAACCGGTAGGATCATACCAGATAATATCTGATCCTTCCTCCTCCCCTTCTGCCCGGTACAGGTGCGTCACTTCGGACCGGATCAGGGAGGCATTGACATTTACACCCCAGCGAAATACATTGGAACGTATGATGTCGCCCCCGACGGACAGTTCCAATCCCCGGTTGTTGATCTCTCCGACATTTTTCAGTGTCGAACTAAATCCGGTTACCCTTGAAATGGGCACACTCTGTAACAGGTCTTTCGAATCGCGATTGAAATATTCGATCGTACCATATAGTCGCTCCTCAAAGAATCCAAAATCCAGGCCAACATTGGTGTTGTAATTCGTCTCCCAGGTCAGGTTGGCGTCCGCGATGGTACTGATTCCTCCACCGGCTTGTTCCATATAACTGATGCCATAGGCCGTGAGCGACCGCCATCCGTAATTGGGGGAAGGTAATGTACCGTTGACGCCATACGAAACCCGCAGTCTCAAATTGCTGATGGTTGCCGATTGGGTGAGAAAACCTTCCCGGTCGAGACGCCAGGCGCCGGCTACGGAGTAAAAATTACCCCATCGGGTATCGGGTCCCAGTTTGGAGGCCCCATCCCGGCGGAATGAAGCGGAGAGGTAATACCGGTCGTCAAAGTTGTATTCCGCGCGGGACAGAAAGGACTGGATGGTATTGCCCCAGAAATAGGCATTGGCATCGAGTTCCCCAGCGGTAGCTACAGTATGCAGGGCACTGGAAGGTAAATCATTCCCGGTAGATCGCTGAAAATCGGTTTCATTTTTTTCAGCTTCGTATCCGGCCAAAAGGCCCAGACGGTGGCGGCCAAACAGCTGATCATAATTGATCGTCGTCGAGGATACCAGCTTGCTCGAAGTTGTTGTCATATCACTGACCGTGCCGTTTGAATTGGAGCCATTGAAATGGTTGGCACTGTAATAGATGTGGTCTTTGGTCCGGGTATTGTCGTAGGAAAACACCGTGCGGGCATTGAGGCCGGGCAGGATATTGATCTGGAGGGTTTCATTGGCTGACATCCGGAGCGTTTTCCCGCTGTTTTCCCACTCATTATCATAGTACACGTTATTTTGACCGTAGCTGCCGTATCGGGCCGTCCAGGGATCACCCGTTTTGTAATCGGTCGGCCAGTAGAGGCCCCAGAGCAGGTTGCGGGTTTGCAGGTAATAGTTGCTGCTAAGATTGCGCGTATCGTTGTACCCGGACAGATCGCTGCTCGAAATATTGATATGGGAGATAAAGTCCACCAGTTTTCCGATTTTCTGGGAAAGGTTGACCCGCCCGGTAATCCGGTCATAGCTGTTGATCTTAATCCTGTTGAGATCTTTAGTATAGGAAAGCGAGGAGTAGTATCGGGTATTTTCATCGCCCCCGCTGACCGAAATATCGTTGGTCTGATACACCCCGGTCCGGAATAACGCATCCTCCCAGTCAAAATAGCGGCCTTCGCGGTTGACCACTCCATCGTTCATCCCCCGGATATGGACGTTTTCTGCGAGACCTGTCCC
>CBFGVZ010000322.1:0-3044 GCA_965652315.1 uncultured Saprospiraceae bacterium
TTGATGAGTTAATCGTCATCTTCATCATCGTAATCATCGGACCCGCTGTCGATATCATTCATTTCCAAATCGTCATCGAAGAAATCATCCTCGTCATCGTCGTCATCATCGTCGATGGAAATCTTGGGTTGTTTCTTCAATTTAGCCGGATCTAGTGGAGTTTTCTTTACGATCTTACTGATCACCTCCCGTTTTCGGACATAAGGCAATTTGGGTACCCGATGTTTTTTCTTTTCCTGGGCTTTTGCCTGCTCCTCCGTTTTGACGGTCAGGGATTTGGTGGTAGTAGGAACGGCCCGCAGGCGTTCGATCGGAATCAAGGTTCCGGAAATCACACAAATTCCATAGGTCTTATTTCGGATCCGAACCAGGGCGTTATCCAGATCCTGAATGTATTTCCGCTGGCGGATCGCCATGGTATTGAGCAATTCCATGTCAGTATTGAAACCGGAATCATCGACCCAGTCCCCACCGTGTTCATCACCTCCATTTTCGGTGATTTCATAAATTTGCTCTTTTATATTTTCCAGCTGGACCTGGGCCTTTTCCAGGCGGTCCTCTATAATGGCTTTGAATTCGGCAAGTTCCTCGTCCGAGTACCGACTTCGTGTTGGTTGTTCTGCCATAATTGTCTGATTATTATATAATTTCTAATTAGCTTTGCAAATATGTAATTTTCTTTCGTAATAAAAAGTTCACGCGCCAGATAAATTTTCAGGACTCATGTCAGTACTTATAAATGTTCTAAAACTGGTTTTATTACTTTTCCTGATCATTGAATCTTCACTGCCATGGGGAATCCTTCCGGAAGAGGTCTCATCCAACAGTGGTTTCCAGATTATTTCGCGGGTTTTGATCTATCTCCTGATCGTCGATTTGGCATACCGGATCATCATTTGGCTCTATAAAAGGCGTAAAGGACTACGCATAGATCGCAATGATAACGTGACTCTGGGCCTCAAAAACCTGTTCTATATCCTGCAGGCCGGAGGGGTGTTTATCATCATACTTGCGCTCATAGGTGTGGATTACCGGACTTTTTTCACTTCCATCAGTATTGTTGCGGCCGCCATTGCCATTATATCCAAAGATTACATCATGGAAATAGTCAGTGGGATCATTTTGAGCTTTTCATCCTACATAAAAACCGATGATTATGTGAAAATAGGAGACCATAGCGGAAAGGTCATCGATATGACGCTGAGTAAAATTATGTTGCTCAATGACGATGACGACATCATTGCCGTACCCAATCACAAAGTTTTTTCCAACGATATCGTCAATTTTACCCGAAAAGCCAGTAAAAAAGTATCGATCGAATTTGATGTGAAACTCGTGTCCCTGCGTACCGTGGAAGAGCTCGAAACTTCACTGATACAGGTCCTGGAGGAATTCAAACCCTATATCGATCAGGACAGCTATTACCTTCGTATCGAAAAAATAAACGCAGATAGTGTGGGCCTCAAATTTCAGTATATCCTCAATCGCATGAACCGGGCCATTGAAAAGGAGATTCGGAAGAAAACGGTGCGGCGCGTGGTGAATTTTGTACGGGAAAATGCGGTACATCCAGTGGATGATTCGGAATCACCAACCTCCTGATATCCGATTCAGCTTTAAATCCTATCTATTCACCCATTTAATTTTTTGCATTTACCAGGATTTTAAAAAATCGTCGTAATTCCTGTTTACTGTATTACGGCATGGCAATTTACAAGAGGATCAGCATTCTTGAGATTACTCACCAAACAAATCCAGGGCTGCCACGCTCATGGTCCGTACACCGGTCCGGATCGACGGCTCGCGTTCCGGAGCATAAAATGGCGAATGTAAAGAGGGGAGATCCAACTCCCCTTGTCGGGCTAATTTCACTTTCTGTGTTTCCACCGTTCCCAGCCAATACAGGCATATTGGAACTTTATGATCCTGGATACCATAACGGCTGAAATCCTCACCGAAAGTATAGGCGGGCATTTCTTCTACCTGAGCACTTCCCAATTCTTTCTGAAAAACACCGACCAGCCTTTCTGTAAGGGCAGCGTCATTGACCGTGGTCGGAGTGTGCGGATCCCGGATGGAGATCACAGGTAATTGATTTTCATTAAGTCCTGCCGCCAGACCCAGATACCGACACCGCCTTTCGATCCCTTCGATAATCTTATCCCGAACTTCATCGGAATATGACCGAACCGTCAGTTGAAGATGTACCTTGTCAGGAATGACATTGTGTACATTACCCCCGTGGATGGAACCAACGGTGACCACAGCGGGTTCCTGGGGATTGATTTCTCGGCTGACAATCGTCTGAAATGATTCAATGAGCTGCGCACTTAGAACCACCGGATCTTTTGTGGTGTGCGGAGCAGCCCCGTGCCCCCCTTCTCCTGACACCTCAATATCGATCATATCAACGCTGGCCAGTAAAGGACCGCTTCGGTATCCTACTCTGCCGGCTTCCAGGTAAGGATTGCAATGCAATGCAAGCGCATAATCCGGTGGTGGAACCTTTTCATATAATCCATTCCGGAAAAATAAGTCCGCTCCCAATCCGGCTTCTTCGGCAGACTGCGCTACCATCACCAGCGTGCCAGTCCACCGGTCTTTTAGTTCAATCAGAGTTCTGGCAGTACCCAGGAAAACCGTCATATGCATATCGTGACCGCAGGCATGCATGATCCCAACATGATCTCCGGCAGCATTGGTTCCCGTGGCCTGGCTGGCATATTCCAACCCTGTTTTCTCCGTAACCGGTAAAGCATCCATATCTGTACGGATCAGTACCACTGGTCCGATCCCATTCCGAAATACCGCAGCCAGATTATACGATCCCATTTTTTCCTGCACTTCAAATCCAAGTTGTTTTAGCTCGTCTGCAATCAGTCGGGCAGTATTTTCTTCCTGGAGGGAAAGTTCCGGGTTTTGATGAAAATGCAGGTAGCGCTGTTCAAGGTCCGGATATATTTTATCCAGATAATCGCTTACCCGGGAATTGGGTTGAGCTTGTAGCGCCTGATCTGGTAATGCAACCAGACTACAAACCATTA
>CBFGVZ010000323.1:0-3042 GCA_965652315.1 uncultured Saprospiraceae bacterium
GAAGAGGGGTCAAATGGAACGGATGATGAAGCTTCCTGGACCGAGCGATTCAACAGCCAGGGTCCAGAATGGAAGGCGGATGGCGAAGCAGAACTGGTTCAAAACAATCCTTACGGTTTGCTGCCACGCAAAGGTGGAAATGTAATGACCATCGTGAAAGCGGATGGCGACGATCTGGTTCATTCGGATGGGAAAACGGCGGAAAAAGCCTCCGAACTGATCCGCCGGCACAAGGACGAACCGTTTTTCCTTGCGGTAGGATTTGTCCGTCCGCACGTCCCGTTTGTAGCACCTAAAGCGTATTTCGAGCCCTACCCGCACAACCAGATGGTCCTGCCGCCGATGGTGGAAAACGACTGGGATGATATTCCTCCGGCGGGGATCAATTACGTAACGAGCGTCAATGCTCATATGTCCGAGGAACAGGAGAAAAAAGCTGTAGCGGGGTATTATGCCTCAGTAGCTTATATGGATGCCCAGGTAGGTAAGGTATTGAAAACGCTGGAGGAGGAAGGCTTGGAGGATAATACCATTGTAATATTTACATCCGATCATGGGTTCCACCTGGGTGAGCACCGGTTTTGGATGAAAGTCAGCCTTCACGAAGAATCGGCCCGGGTACCGCTCATCATTAAAGTTCCTGGAAAAGAGCCGGGTGTATGTCATTCGTTTGCGGAATTGCTGGATCTTTATCCCACGATTTCGGAATTGGCAGGATTGGATTATTCTCCCCATTTACAGGGCAAGAGCCTTGCGCCCACACTGGATGATCCTTCAGAAAAAGTACGTGATATGGCGTTTTCGGTGTCCGTATATCGAGGTGTAAATGCTTTTTTATTACGGACAGACAAATGGGCTTATATCCAGTACGGGGAGGATGGCAAATCCGGTCGTGAATTATTTGATATGGAACACGATCCCAAGCAATATAATAATCTGGCTGACAATCCATTTTTTCAGGACGTGGTCCGGGACTTTGAAATGAAACTTCAGGAGAAACTCCGGGAAGTCCGGGACAATGACCTGGGGATTGATTACAGTGAAAATTAAGGTCATGATGCGAACGGGTTTCATTCTTTTGATGGTGGGTGTGATGGGGCTTCTGTTGGGCTGTAAAAGTGACCAGCCACCATCCAAACCTAATATCATTTATATCCTGGCCGATGATCTGGGATATGGTGAATTGGGTTGCTACGGGCAGGAAAAAATTGAAACACCTCATATTGATGCTTTGGCAGAAAAGGGGATGATGTTCACACAGTATTATTCTGCATCACCGGTTTGTGCACCTGCCCGGTGTATGCTTTTGACGGGATTACATGCCGGAAATGCCTATATTCGTAGCAATGACGGTATGCCGGAAAGGGGTGATACCCGCGATTTCCTAAAAGTCTTCGGGAATCCGGACCTGGAAGGCCAACGCCCCATGCCTGCTAATACGGTTACTGTAGCCGAATTGCTACAAGGTGCCGGATACAAAACAGGAATTGTAGGGAAATGGGGTCTGGGTTATCCTACTTCTGAAAGCGTTCCCAATAAGATGGGGTTTGATTTTTTCTACGGATACAATTGCCAGGGACAGGCACATACGTATTTTCCCCTGCACCTGTGGAGCAACGAAGAGAAAGTACTACTGGATAACGATACCGTTCCACCCCGTACCAAACTGGCTGAAAATGCAGACCCCTATGACATTTCGGCTTATTCCGATTACTGGCTGAACGATTACACACCGGCATTGATGCAGGAAAAATTGATCGGTTTTATAAAAGACCACAAGGATCAGCCTTTTTTTATGTATTACGCCAATCCCATTCCTCACGCTCCTTTACAAGCCCCCCCACGATGGGTGGAGTATTATGTAGAAAAATTTGGGGATGAAGCGCCTTACCTGGGAGATCAGGGCTATTTTCCGCAACGATATCCACATGCCACCTATGCGGCTATGGTATCTTATTTTGATGAACAGGTAGGGGAAATCGTGGAGACGCTCAAACAGGAGGGTTTATATGATAATACCCTGATCATTTTTACCAGTGACAATGGGCCAACGTATAATGGTGGAACTGATTCGCCCTGGTTTGACAGCGGGGGACCATTCCGAAGTGACCGGGGCTGGGGGAAAGGTTATCTGAAAGAGGGCGGAATCCGGGTCCCCATGATCGCTCATTGGCCGGGCCAGATTGAGCCTGGTAGTACGACAGGACACCTGTCAGTCCACTATGATGTACTGGCTACCTTGTGTGATCTGGCAGGAATTGATCCACCTGTAAGGACGGACGGTATTAGCTTTTTGCCCACGCTGTTGGGACAGTCTGACCAGGAAGAACACGACTTCCTTTACTGGGAATTTCCGTCATATGGCGGACAGCAGGCGGTTCGAATGGGGGAATGGAAAGGTCTGCGAATGAATATTTTCGATGGAAACCAACAAATTGAGTTGTATAATCTTTCAGAAGATGCAGGTGAAACCAAAGATGTCGCGGAGCAATACCCGGAAATCGTTCAAAAAATGGAGATCGTATTTGATCAGGAACATACTCCTTCGGAAGTAGAAAAATTCCGGATGGCACAATTGGGAGATTAATTTGGTGAATTTACCTCGGCAAAATTGAGAATGTCCAGATAGTCCCATTCACGGTATCCCATGAGATATATTCCGGATTCCGAGGCATATGAAATCAATCCATCTGTGAAACTCAGACTGCCAAATATCGGAATGACCGGATACGATTCAAATTCCGGAAACAATTGTCTGAAGCGAGGGATGGTCCTGGTTGCCAGTTTTTTGATTTCGGTTTTTCCGGGTGAACTTTTCACTTCCACGAGGTATATCTGATTCTCATCCATTGCAACGATGTCAAATTCGCCCTCCAGTCCGGTTTTCTTAACTTTTCTATGTATGTGGTTCCCGATAAAGACCGGATCAGAATGGAAATAAGTTTTCAGCGCAGGCCTGATACCAGGACGTATGATGTCTTCCACAATGGTGCCCATTTTGTTCGCCAAATGCCCCCACTGCTTATTCATATTTCTTCGGTC
>CBFGVZ010000324.1:0-3024 GCA_965652315.1 uncultured Saprospiraceae bacterium
TTTATTTTAGAAATAAAGGTCTTTCTTCAAGAATACCGAGGGATTGCCGAGCCCGGGTCTAAGCTGAAAATCGGGCTCGGCAATGCTTTCAGGCAGGATTGCGAAGCGAGAAATGAAGTATATAAAAATCATTCCTTTAAAATACTGACTTGTGATCGATCGGCTTACCTTTGTGGTTTGATAAAACGACCGTTTGTGCACAACGATATTTCCAGCGAAGAATTTGACGATATCCGGGTCATCCTGGTGGACCCCGGCCAGGCCCTGTTGCGTATCGATAAATTTCTGATGGATCGTCTACCACAGGTATCCCGGAACAAAATCCAGGATGGACTGCATGAGCAACGTATTCTGGTCAACGGGGAATCCGCAAAACCCAATTATAAGGTGCGACCAGGGGACGAAATCACCATCGTCACGCCGGTCAACGAAGCCTACGATGGGGTGGTGGTTCCGGAGGATATCCCGCTCGATATCCGTTACGAAGACGATCATCTTCTGGTGGTACATAAGCCAGCAGGTATGGTGGTACACCCCGGATATGACAATTATACCGGCACATTGGTCAACGCGCTGGCCTGGCACCTGGATCACCAGGATTTGCCAGTCCTTGAGGGCAATGACCCGGACCGACCCGGTTTGGTACACCGTCTGGATAAGGATACCAGTGGATTGCTGGTCATAGCGAAAAATGCAATGGTTCTCCAGCATCTCGCCAACCAGTTTCACGATCACAAACCCGACCGCCGATACCTGGCCATCGTCTGGGGCAGCCCCGACCCCGGGGAAGCGACCATCCGCAAACCAATCGCACGACATCCCAAAAACCGGCTGATCTTTACCGCCGTGGAAGAAGGTTCCGCACTGGAAGGAAGGGATGCAGTGACCCATTACCGCGTGCTTCGGGATTATTACTACGTTTCATTGATCGAATGTCGGCTGGAAACCGGCCGCACGCACCAGATCCGCGTTCATATGGAATCGGCTGGACATCCTGTCTTCAATGATGCTCGGTACGGCGGTGACCGGATCCGGAAAGGAACCGTTTTTTCGAAGTATAAACAATTTGTGGAAAATTGCTTTACCATATGCAACCGGCAGGCGCTGCACGCGCAGTCGCTGGCCTTTGTTCACCCGGTTACCAGGGAGAAAATGTCCTTTACGTCAGAGCTGCCCGAAGATATGCAAAAGCTGCTCGACCGTTGGGACCGGTATGTGCAGGACCGGTCGGGAAAAGACCTGGAAATCTAAGTTTAGAACCGTATTTAAGGAACGTAAAAAAAGCCTTTGAAACCAAATTTTATGACTGATCTCACTTCCTATAAAGATGCATTGCAACATTTGTCGTCGGCTATTGGAACGCGGCATCCGTTGCTGGAAGCCAATATCCATCGGACCTCATTTCACAATCCATGGTTTGAGAAAGAGAATTACTGGAAAAGTCTGGATACGCTGTCCATTCACATGCTATCTCCGTCGATGTTGGAAAAATGGTGTCGTACCTATCACTTCCCCGTGATGCCTGAGTATATTAAAACCATCGGCTTGATTTTCGCTGGGAATATTCCATTGGTTGGCTTCCACGATTTTCTGACCGTTTACCTGTCCGGACATTCCGCTGAGGTGAAGTTGTCAGGCAAAGATCCGTACGTATTCCCGGCCGTGTTGCAACTGATCGCAGAAATCGATCCGGAAGTACGGGATCGTATCCGGATAGTGGAAAAGCTCCAGTCATTTGATGCGGTAATCGCCACCGGATCGGCTAACACCAACCGATATTTCAGAAAATACTTCGCGGATTATCCTTCCATTCTTCGAAGCAACCGGACTTCGGTGGCAGTGCTTGACGGTGGTGAAACCAAGGAGGAATTGCAGGGACTGGCCCACGATATCTTCGATTTTTTCGGGCTGGGATGTCGCAATGTGACCAAGCTATTCGTGCCGGAAGATTATGATTTTGGACCGCTGCTGGAGGTAATGGAAGAGTTTTCAATTGTCATGAACAATATCAAGTACAAAAACAATTTTGACTACAACCTTTCTATCGAACTTCTCAATAAAAGTGACATCATTTCCACCGATTTTGTGCTATTGAAACAGGTTGCAGAATCCCTGTCATCACCAGTAGGCATGGTATATTACGATACTTACCACAACCAGACAGAATTGCTCAACAGGTTGTCCCTGCACAAGGACCGAATTCAAACCATAGTCGGAAATTATGAGGCAACGGGGGTATCGCGTACCGATTTTGGTAAGACTCAGCAGCCCGGACTATTCGACTATGCGGATGGTGAAGACCTCGGCCATTTTTTATTTCAATTAACCTGTATGACTGAATCATGACCCGACGAGAACGCGCCCGGCAGATTGGAATCATCCTGGATGAAATGTATCCCCGAATGGATATCCCATTGGATCATCACGACCCTTATACCTTATTGATTGCGGTCCTGCTTTCTGCCCAGTCCACGGATAAGCGGGTCAATCTCATCACCCCAGCATTGTTTGCGCGTGCGGACAATCCCTGGGATATGGCGCGGGTACCGGTGGAAGAAGTGCGCGACATTATCCGACCCGTGGGTTTGTCTCCTCAAAAATCCAAAGCAATAGTAGGACTGTCGCAGATTCTGGTCGAAAAATACAACGGGGAAGTACCGGCAGACATGGCATTGCTGGAGGAATTACCCGGTGTAGGCCACAAAACGGCGTCCGTAGTAATGGTTCAGGCGTTTGGCCAACCGGCCTTTCCGGTTGATACCCACATACACAGATTGGCGTACCGCTGGATGCTAAGCACGGGCAAGTCGGTCCAAAAAACCGAGGCGGATCTGAAAAAAGTATATCCCATCGATGAGTGGGATCGGCGGCACCTGCAGATGATTTATTTTGGAAGAGAACATTGCCCGGCCAGAGGGCATAAACCGGAAAATTGTCCGATTTGCTCCGTTTATGGACGGAAAAATATGCGGTAGATAGTTGGACAACTGGAGTTTCGGGGATGTTGGAACTTTCCAATCCATA
>CBFGVZ010000325.1:0-2990 GCA_965652315.1 uncultured Saprospiraceae bacterium
AAAAAAACAGCCATCCGGGAATATCAGGATGGCTGTTGTAATATTTAAAATAAAAAAACTTAATTAGTTTGACCGTTCAAATTTAGTCATCCGTAGATATGGTTTAACCGTACGGAAACCGGGAAAACGCTTTTCAGCTTCTTCATTGGATACCGATCCGCCGATCACTACTTCTTCGCCTTCTACCCAGTTAGCAGGTGTAGCAATTTGCTCATACTCAGTCAACTGGAGACTATCGATCACCCTGAGGATCTCATCAAAATTCCGGCCGGTAGAAGGAGGGTAAGTCAGCGTCAGCTTGATTTTCTTGTCCGGGCTGATGACAAACACTGAACGTACGGTGTGTTTGCTATCTGCGTTGGGGTGAATCATGTCGTATAACTGTGCTACCTCTTTATTCTCATCTGCGATAATGGGGTATTCCACATTTGTATTCTGTGTTTCATTTATATCCTTGATCCATTCGTGATGTGAGTCTAGCGGGTCTACTGAAACTGCCAGGATTTTGGTATTTCTGGCATCAAACTGATCTTTGATTCGTGACATCGTTCCCAATTCGGTCGTACACACTGGTGTAAAATCTGATGGATGTGAAAACAAGACTCCCCAGGAATCTCCTAACCATTCGTGAAAATTAATTTCTCCCTGGGTGGTTTGTGCAGTGAAATCAGGTGCAGTATCCCCCAATCTTAATGTTGCCATAGCTTAGTAATTGTTTTAGTGAAAAATTTAATAATAAATTGGGTAACCAAGATATATAAATTTTGTTTACTACACGCTAAAAATTAAGGGTAATTTATTTCAGCGAGGTAAGCATTCAGTAGTTGCAGGGCTGATTGGGTTATGGGAGTACCAGGTTCAAAAATCTGATACACACCGACTTGTTTCAATGCTGGGTAATCCTGCGTCGGGATGACGCCTCCTACTATAACTTTTATATCAGAACTCCCCAGAGCCTGCAATGCCCCAATCGTTTGAGGAACCAATGTATCGTGGGCCCCCGCCAGTGAAGAAATACCGAGAAAATGCACATCATTTTCCACGGCCTGCCGGGCAGCTGCTTCAGGCGTGAGAAATAAAGGACCAATGTCAACATCAAATCCGATGTCGGCAAAAGCAGACGCGATGATCCGGGCACCCCGATCATGACCATCCTGTCCGAGCTTGGCGATCAAGATCCGTGGTCGCCGACCCAGACGTGCTTCAAACTCACGACACAATTGCTGTACGATTTGAAATTCTTCTTTTTTCTTCATTTCATGACCATAAATTTGTTGAACCAAACCGTACCGGGCTTCAAAACGACCAAAAACTTTTTCGATTGCAGTAGAAATTTCTCCCAAAGTGGCCCGGGCCCTGGCGGCATCCAATGCCAGTTCAAGCAGGTTACCCTTCCCTTCAGCCCCATTTTGCAACCATTGAAGTGACTCCCTGACCTTCATTTCATTCCGATTTTGGCGGACCCTCTGCAACCGCTCCAATTGGTTTTCCAGGACCTTTCGATTGTCGATCAGCCGGATATCGGGAATGGTTCCCCGTCCGTTATGAAGTAGAGTATTAAGCCCGGCAATTTCTGTCTCACCCAATTCGATAGCAGCCTGTTTCCGTGCGGCGGATTCTTCGATTGTCCGTTTGGGCAGCCCGGTTTCAATGGCCCGGGTCATTCCGCCCAGTTCCTCAACCTGATGAATATAACCCAATGCTTCCTCATAAATCTCAAGGGTCAGATTTTCAATAAAATGTGATCCGCCCCAGGGATCGACCACCCGCGTTATTCCTGATTGATCCCGCAGATACAATTGCGTCTCACGAGCTAAAGCAGCTGAATGATCTGACGGGAGGGCCAGCGCTTCATCATACGAATTGGTATGGAGCGATTGGGTACCTCCAAATATAGCTGCCATGGCTTCCAGAGTTGTTCGGGTGAGATTGTTCAGGGGTTGCTGGGCGGTCAGGCTCCAGCCGCTGGTTTGTGAGTGGGTACGTAATCTTTTGCTGTAATCGTCAACGGGATGAAAGGCCGCGACCTGATCGTGCCACAGTTTTCGGGCGGCCCGCATTTTGGCAATTTCTGTATAAAACTGTGGACCGATGCCCCAGAAAAAGGACATTCGCGGGGCAAATTCATCGATCGTCAGCCCGGCCCGGAGCGCTGCGCGGATATATTCCAGTCCATCTGCTATGGTATACCCCACTTCGAGGCCTGCCGAAGCGCCTGCCTCGTGCATATGGTAGCCGCTCACCGAAATCGGATTGAACCGGGGCATATGCTGGCGGGCAAAAGCCATGATATCGGAAACAATCCGCATGGAGGGTTCCGGGGGATAGATGTAAGTATTACGAACGAGGAATTCCTTGAGAATATCGTTTTGGATCGTGCCGGTCAAATGATGGGGATTCACGCCCTGTTCCTCTGCTGCAACGATATAGAACGCCATAATGGGAATGACCGCACCGTTCATCGTCATCGAAACCGACATTTTATCGAGTGGAATGTCAGCAAACAATAACCTCATATCTTCCACGGTATCGATCGCGACCCCGGCTTTTCCCACATCACCTCCCACCAGCCGATGATCAGAATCATAGCCGCGATGGGTCGCCAGATCAAACGCCACCGAGAGCCCTTTTTGCCCCGCCTCCAGATTGGCTCGATAGAAAGCGTTGCTTTCTTCAGCGGTGGAAAAACCAGCGTACTGTCGGATCGTCCAGGGCCGCCCCACGTACATACTGGCATAAGGCCCCCTGGTGTAGGGCGGGAGACCCGGATGGCCCATGGTCCATTTGTCGTTGTGATCTTGCATTTTCAGGCTTTACCGGTATTTTGATTCTATTTCTAAACGTCGATACAGGGTAAGATAAGTATTTAATTAAAAAATTCGGGAAAGGAAAAGAGGCAAACGGATACCGGTCGGGTCGCACGACCCCACCCCACAATCGTACGGATTGCCGAGCCCGGCTATTCAGCTAATCGTAGGGATCGGTAAGTC
>CBFGVZ010000326.1:0-2988 GCA_965652315.1 uncultured Saprospiraceae bacterium
CGGGTTGCCGATAAATACGATTTACTTTAGCCGCTTGCTACACTTATTTTTTTTTTGTCGGAGTTTACCTCCCAACTGCAAGGCGGGAGGCTGGTGTTCCAACTTCCCGGGTGCTCACCACTAAAACGGCGCTTCTTCCCTAAACTCGTAAAATCTATCCATAATCTTGTCACGCATTTTATCGACCTCAGATTTTGCAACCATAGTGCCTGACCGGGCCACTTCGATCCAATCCCCTATGGTGTCTTCCCATTCTGTATTGATCTGAGTATCGTATGGTTTTCCCACTCCCAGATTCTCGGGCCATTGCTGACTTTCGTCGATATAGGTCGCTGCCCGTTCAAACTGTCTGGATTGCAGCGCTTCCAAAGCCAGAATAAGTTTGACGGCCCGGTACAGTACGCGTCCCTCGTATGCTCCTTCGTATGGTAAAACATGGATTTTTTCAAGGACCTCGTCTGCTCTTTCCGGATCATCCGACATCAGTAGTAATCGAGCCAGTAGCATCCCCACCTGATAGTTGGAAGGATGCTTGGAATAGAAGGGTTCCAACAGTTCCAGTGCTTCTTGCAGTCGGGCTGTCTTAGCCAATAAGTCCGCGAGATTCATTAAATATCGCCAGTTTTCCGGCTCCAAATTCAATGCTAAACGAAGATCGGTTTCTTTCCGGGCAGGATCCGTATGAAAATTCGAACGCCAGGCGTATAACGGTGCAAAACCGGTTTGATCACCTATTTCGTTTAAAAGTTCCCGGGCAGCATCCTGATTCCCCACGTGGGCATGAATCAATGCGAGGTAGTACCGGGGTTTCCAATGGTTGGTTTGAGTGATGACCCAGTCCAACATACGCGCAGTTTCCCTGCGGAACGGAAACACAAAATCGGCCTGACCCGCATCAGCTTTAAGCAGGTATTGGGCATTTTGTTCGGTATCCTTGTGCAGATAGGCCAGCCAATAGTCGATTAAATTGTTTTCCGGGGATAGTTCCAGTATTCGGATAGCATCTTCCGTCCGGTTGAGTTTGGTCCGGTACCAGATTGCCATTTCCAGGTAGGTCTGGGCAGGCAATTCATTGCGGATAGACGAGATAAAATGTTCCTGATCCTCTGCGCTCCCGGTGTACAGGTATTTTTCCAGGGCGATATAGTGATTGTCAGGGTCTGCATGGGACAACCGTTCTTCCAACAATACATCGTAAGACTTCCTGCGTATTCGGTTCAGTGCCATCTGAATCCGGATACCGCCTGGATGATTGGGCTGCCACTCGAGGATTTTATCGAGATATTGTTGGCTCTTTTCCCAGTGTTTATCCCAAAAACAGGCTGCTGCCAGTTGATACCACGCTACGACCCGATATTCCGGAGATAACGCCGCTATTTCCCAGCCATCAAAGGCATCGATCATCTGCCCGATCTGATCGGCGGCCATCGCGTAGTAATAGTTGGCCATGGGGTCGTAGGTGTTGATACTCAGGGCTCGTCGGGCAAAATGATAGGCGCTGTCGTATTGCATCTTCCGGTACTGGAGCATGGCCATTTCATTCAAAGCGGGGATGAAAAAGGAATCCTGAACCAGTGAATTGCGGATGTGTTTCATAGCCTGGTCGTATTGTCGAAATCGGGCATAATCATGACCGAGCATATACTGGTTGTATGCACTGGCCTGATCCAATTCCTCCGGAATCGAAAGCGGCCGGCTCAAATCTTTTGGTTCAGTCCATTCGGGAAAGATCATCGTGTGACCGAAAGTGATTTTAGTGACTACTGATGGTTGTACCATAAACATCAGATGGGCTGGGGTCAGGGATTTTGCTTCCAGGGGCTGCAGGGCAATGATTTCTTCGCCCGCCCAAATTTTAACCGTATCAGATATGACCTCCAATGTCATTAGATCAATGCCCAGGCTGCTTTGATGTCTTTCAAAATGCCACACCCCATGCTTGTCAGCAAAATCTACTTTCCCAATGCCATGATATGGAAACCAGAATTCGGTCCAGGTGTCAACCTGCTGAGGGGCAAAGCCGAGTTGTTTGAAAGGTGTCTTACTACTAGACGGCGAATTTTGATTGATGAGGCGGCCGCTTTGGACCTCCACGTACTGCCCCGCTTCATCCGTGAGCAGGGATTCCCAGATCTGACCTGCATCCGACAGAGCCCACAGGAATACCTTCTTCCCGGGTTTGGCATCCCGGTCCGCCAGGTGGATCATACCGTCGTTGGAATTTTCGTACCAGGTACCGAAAAAATCGCTGTGTTTACCGGTAATGTGGTAGGACTTGGAACCCGCGAATGCATTGTTACGGTACACCGACAGATCTATTTTCCTTGCTGTATCCAGCGGCCAGGGGTGATCCCGTCCATCGTGCCCGATATAATGCGTACCCGGATCGATAAAATACAGGTCTTCACGAGCCGGAACCGCTACATTCATCCAGGTGTAATAGGGTTGGTCCAGGTCCGATGGATTGTACCAGTGTACTGTTGTGGAAAACCGGGCCTTGTCTGCTGGAAGGTTGATCTCCACGACCCACCGGGTCCGGGTTAACAGATCCAGTGCAGAGATGTAGCAACTCACACTTCCATCCTCTTTATCCACCATGTGGTAGTCCACTGGTGTGGACACCGTAGGGGTATGACCGATTATCCCAAAATTGAATTCGATGCCTCCGCTCGTCCATGGACCACGCATGGCGATATTTCGAAATTTGACCACGTCATTGGCGTACAGGAAAGGTTCATTTCTCGTTTTGTCCCAGGCTCCCCATATTTTACCCCCAATTTCCGGGGTGATTTTCACCCGGATATAATCGTTTTCGAGCTCGACTATTTTCCAGGTTTTCGGAGTGCCTTCCAATTCATATCCATCAAAGGTAAAATATGGATAGATGCGTTCGGTCCGGGGGATCGGATTGGGGTCTGAGAAGCCGTAAGTCACCATGGTGGTGTCGTATTCCCGGATGGTAGCTTCTGATTGGGCGTGTATATACGA
>CBFGVZ010000327.1:0-2981 GCA_965652315.1 uncultured Saprospiraceae bacterium
AAATCTGCCGGTTCCTCTACGCGAATGAGCGAATATTGATTGCTGGAAATGATATCATTGGCTTCCTGAGCTGCTCCAGCCCAGTTTTCCCGAGTGAGATATACTTCAGCCAGTAACATTTTTGCTGCCCATTTTGATGCCCGGCCAGTTTCTTCTCCTACATTTTCTGGCAGGCCGTTAATGGCTGTCTGGCAATCCTGAATGATTAATTCATAGATCATATCTTCCGGTGCCCGGACTGCACCGATAGTACTCACATCGGTGCTTTCCATGGTTTTCAAAGGCACAGGCCCAAAACCCCTAACCAGGTTGAAATAAGACATAGCTCTCAAAAAATGAGCTTCGGCCAGAAACCGGGTCTTTAGGTTTTCGTCCATCTCAATGGCTGGTACATTTTCCAGAATCGAATTTGTCCGGTTGATGGTGATATAAAATGAGGACCAGATACTCGCTGCTCGACCCACATTTCCGACGTCCAGAACCTGGCTGAAATCGGAGATTGGCGCCTGAGATCCCCGTCCGTTTTCATAATCCGCATGATTGACCAGAAAGAGCCAGTATGTAATTCCGTAATTGTTGTAAAAAGAAGAATATGCACCGGTTACGGCAGCTTCTGCATCAGTAGCATTTTTGTAAAAATTGGCCCGGGAAATAAAATCATTAGGAACCTCCTCCAGGATATCATCGCAGGAAAACAGGCATCCGATCAGTAATATTATGGAAAGTAATTTTTTCATTTTTTATTCATTTTAAATTTGAATTGTTTTGAATGATATACCGCCAACCCTGAAGGTCACAACGGACTGCACTCCATTATTAAAATGTCAGATTGATACCTGCACCAAAAATCCGGGGAGCCGGATAGCCCGTTTCATCGGTGCCTGTGAACAACCGACTCTCGATGGATTGTGAATCACTTCCGCGTGTGTTTACGTCCGGATCCAGGCCGGGATAGGAGGTGAAGGTATATAAGTTAGTTGCTTTAACATACACAGAAGCTGCTGTAAACCAGTTGAAATTGTTCGTCGGCAGGTTGTACGAAAGCTGTACGGATTTGACTTTTAGATAAGTACCATCGAAAATAAACCGGTCAGAAGGGCGCATTTGAGTTAGTGCGCTGATTTTGGGATATTTTGCATTGGGATCCGGATTCGCTTCCGTCCAGTAATTTCCAATCAGATCCGAAAATTGGTTTTGGGTCCGTTGAAATGAATTGAGATTGGTAAATGCCGTGGCAAAGAAGATGTCATTCCCCTGTACACCTTGTAGAAAAATGTTCAATGCAAAATTTTTGTAGGAAAAGTCGGTATTGAAGCCAAATTCAAATTTTGGATATGGATTGCCCAAAATGACCCGGTCAAGCGGCGTGATTTCCCCGTCCTGATTAAAATCAACGTACTTTATCTGTCCATTATCATCCAGACCATCTTCCATATAGCCATAGAATGCACCCAGTGGTTCTCCCACCCGGGCAATGTTGTAACCCGGCAGACCGGATGTTTGTCCCACAGTGACCACGTCACTTCCTCCGGCAATTTCGACTACTTCGTTCCGGTTGACTGAAATATTTCCGGACACATCCCATCCAAAATCTCCTTGTATTATATAGGCTTCAGCACCGAATTCCACTCCTTGATTCTGGATTTCACCGAGGTTCTGGAGGATAGATCCGAATCCTACGGATGGTGCCAGGGGTACAGATGCCAAAAGATCCTCCGTATTCTTTTTGTAATAATCGAATGTGAAATTGAGCCTGCTATTGGCAACGCTAAGGTCAAAGCCCAAATCTATTTCCCGGGTGGTTTCCCACTTCAACTGGCTGTTGGAAATTCCAGCCGGTGCATATCCGATACTGAGAGCTGAACCTCCGTAGATGTAGTTCACTGAAACCAGCCGATCCAGGGACTGATAAGGAGACACGGCCGTATTACCCAGCACTCCATAACTGAGTCGGAGTTTCAGGTTGTCGATAAAACTGGCGTTGTCCTTAATGAAGTCTTCCTCCGAAATCCTCCAGGCCAGAGCACCTGAGGGGAAAACACCCCATTTATTATCCTGACCAAAACGGGATGACCCGTCCGCCCGTACACTTGCTGTTATGTAATATTTATCCATGAAGGAGTAATTCACTCTTCCAAGTCCGGACAGAAGCGTCCATTCTGATGCATAAGATGAGGCCGGATTGGTCGTCTCTGCCGAACCCAGATTGAAATCCTGGGTGATATTGTTGGTGAATCCCGATACTCCGATTCCGGAGCCGCGAGAAAAATAATTCTGATATGTGACTCCGCCCATAACGGTCAGTTTGTGGACGGAATTGAAGTTTTGGGTATAGGTCAGGATATTCTCATTCACAAAGGAATTCCAGTACCCATTGCTGGTGGAGGCTCCGCCCCGGTCATTGGGATAAATAATAGGTGAAAATCCGTTGTTGGTGGAATTTTCAAATTCAAGACCAAAACGAGTACTGAATGACAATCCTTCCGTGATGGTGAAATCCAGCAAACTGTTGACCAAAATGGTATTGGCAAATGACCTGTTTTTATAGGGCTCGGCCCAAAGCATGGGATTTCTCATATCTCCCGGGTCCGTGAATGGATATACCTCTCCTATCCGTGTGGGTAGTCCGTTCTCATCATAAATTGACAATCCAGGTGCTGCAGCCAAAGCACCTGAGAACATCGTATTGCCTCTTCGGCCATTATCAACCGGTACGGATCTGTTTTCACGCCTGGACGCATTTAGATTGACGGAAAGATTGAGCCACTTTTTTACCTCGTGATCGAGATTGAAGCGAAACAAACCTTTCTGCACCCCGGAATTGATGATGATTCCTTCCTGTTTGTAATAGTTGCCCGATAAGGCGTAGGTGGTTTTACCGCTACCACCTGAAAAACTCAGGGTGTGACTTTGTACCGGGGCTGCTCTAAAAATGGCATCCTGCCAATCAGTTTCTTCTGTGGGAATATTTCCGGAATTGA
>CBFGVZ010000328.1:0-2960 GCA_965652315.1 uncultured Saprospiraceae bacterium
GCATCTCCTTTTTCCGCACCCAATTTATCACCACCACAGGCAATGACCACGTACTGACGTCCATCGATCTGATAGGTGGCGGGTGTGGCAAATCCAGAGGCGGGTAATGTGGTCTGCCAGAGCAACTCACCCGTCCGTCTGTTAAATGCTCTGAATTGACGATCATTGGTAGCGGCAATGAACAGCAACCCACCCGCCGTAACCAGTGGACCACCATAATTTTCCGTACCGGTCCTGGTAATGCCCAAATCTTTGTACATATCTGTCTCTCCAAGGGGAATTTGCCACAAATGATCGCCAGTAGAGAGATCTATCGCCGTAAGTTGGCCCCAGGGAGGTGCAATACCCGGATGGCCCTCACTGTCCAGGAATTTCTGATAACCGTCAAATTTCCAGGGTACATCCATTTCACGACCTGCAGGGTCCACTATTTTCTCGTTTTCCAATCCCTGTAAATACCGGACGACCGCGGTTAATTCCGCTTCTTCCATTCCTGGAAATCCCACCATCCGACCACTGCCATTCCGGATAATGGACCGGATATCAGCCTCGGCCATCCGCTCCCCTATGCCCATCAATGCCGGATAATCACTGGCGGGATTCCCCATACGGTCAGCCCGGTGACACGAAGCACAATTTTTTTGATACAACAATTCGCCCAAATCCACCTTCCCGGTTTCAGAACTTTGGGTTTTACGGCTCATCGTAAACAGCCAGGCCATTTCATTGGAATTGACATACATCACACCATCTGGATCCACTGCGGTCCCTCCCCATTCAGCACCACCGTCACAGCCCGGGAAAATCAATGTGGGCGTTTCACTCAGCGGAATAAAAGGTCCCTTTCTCGCCGATTCAAAAACGGTCATCAGAGCATCGCGATCGGGTGACCAGGGATTAATGTCTGCGATTGTGAGGGTTTGACGGCTGAAAGGTTCGGGCCAGGCAGGCAACTGCTGCACAGGCCAGGCAGTTTCTTCCGGCAAATCAGAAGGGGGCACCGCAAAGGTATCAAGGGGATAAACCGATTCTCCGGTTTCCCGGTCGAATATATATACGTGGCCGGTTTTGGTGGTTTGAGTCACGACATCCTGTTTCCGACCGTCTTGTACAATGGTACACAATGCCGGTGGAGCAGGCAAATCCCGGTCCCACAGGTCATGCCTCACCATCTGATGGTGCCAGATCCGTTCGCCGGTGGCAGCATCCAAAGCGAGCAGGGTGTTAGCAAACAGATTTTCACCGGCCCGATTTCCACCGAAAAAATCTGGGGCTGCCGAACCGGTAGGAACGAAAACGATACCGCGTTCCTGATCCACTGCCATGCCCGCCCAACTATTCGCACCACCGACGATACCCTGGCGATAGGCCTCCTCCGGCCAGGTTTCGTAGCCGTATTCACCGGGATGCGGAATGGTCCGGAATTTCCAGACCAATGCACCTGTCACCACATCAAACGCCTGAATGTACCCCGGTGCAGCACCTGCGCTTTCACTCAAGGCCAGGGGCATGATGATCAGATTGCGAAAAACGGCACCCGGAGTCCGGGATACCACATAAGGATCACCGGTTGGGGTATCCAGGCCCGTCTTGAGATTCACCCGGCCGGAATCCCCAAAAGTCAGAATGCGTTGTCCTGTCCGGGCATCGAGGGCGTACAGCCATTCCCGGTAAGTGGTCAGAATCCGTTTATCATCTCCTTGCTGCCAAAAAGTCACGCCACGACTCCGAAGATTATTTTTCTCATCCGAGGGTCGGAACCGCCACACTTCCCGGCCGGTCGATCCATCAATGGCGATCACCTCTTTGGTCGATGAATTGCCATACAAAATCCCATCGATGATGAGGGGATTGCATTCCATTTCGCCGGAATCACCGGTATGAAAGGTCCATGCCGACTGAAGCTGACCGACATTGGTGGTGTCGATCTGATGAAGCGTGGAATATATATTGCGTTCCGGACTTCCCAGATATTCCGGCCAATCGTGATTTGAATCGTTTTGCCCCGAATGACAGCCCCATGCCAGCGACACGAGGACTATAGCATAAAAAATTTGATCGATATTTGCTCCTTTTGCTGCCAGGGGGATCATTTTTAAAGTGTTAATTCATGCAGACCGTTTCGGAAGTTGATTACCGCGATGGATGTGGCGCTATGTCCGGGAACTACCGGGAGCTCATCACCTGGTATATTATTGCCGGATAAAGGTTTGTACATTGCCCGGGAATGGCACCGTATTTCCTCCGCTTTCGGTTTTTGTGCTGCCCAGTCCGCCAGAGGGCGTGGGGGGAATGGCATTAATATAGGGTTCGGTTTGGACAATTTCCACGTCGAGTACATAATTATCCTGTGCCTTGACGATGCCTTCGTACACCCTGGCAATGGGTTGAGCCTGATTGAGCGTCACTTCCCAAATACCATCGATCCCCGAATCGGATAGCGTGTAATTACCCTGGCCGGGGATAGATTGTCCGTCCGTGTCCAGGATCGTGAGTTGGAAAGAATTGTCCGAAACAAATGCCACCGTAATTTTCTGGGCAGAGAACAATTCTTTCCACACAGTGGATAAATTTTCGCCTTCAGAGACCCATGTCCCCGTAAAAAATTCATCGCAGAGCGGGCAATCGCCACCGCAGTCGATCGTGTATTCGGTATCGCCCAGAATGCCGTCTGAGCAACTCTCTCCACCGGTGCCTTCCTGGCAGGAAATACTCAGAAAACAAGCCAGGAAAAGCAAAGGAATGTTTTTGATCATGTTCATGTGTTGTTGATTGATATCTTATAATACGCTAATATATAAATTTTGGTGTGAATGCATTAGGATTGAGGTGAAGGGCCCGGGGAATACGGGATCGGTAGAAGGAGGCAACAGGTCCCTGAATGGAAGGGGTGAAATGATCGTTCCTATCATCCTTACAATGAATACACATCGACCTTTGAGGACTCAATTTTCGGTGCA
>CBFGVZ010000329.1:0-2945 GCA_965652315.1 uncultured Saprospiraceae bacterium
CAAGTCCATGAGGTGAGGACTTTCTGGACAGCCACAGTAAAAGGTTAAGAATTAGCCTCGCAAGCTTATATAAAACCGGAACTTCAGGCATTGTCCCACGTAGGGCTATATGGTGCCATCCGCGCTTTAACGCCCCAGAATGGTATCTATTTTTTTCAGTTCACTTTTGGACAGTGGTTCGCTTTGCAATCCATTAACGGCATCGATGATATGCTGTGCTTTGCTGGCGCCTATCAACACGGAAGTGATGCGGTCATCCCGCAGGATCCAGTTGATCGCCATCTGGGCGAGCGTATTACCGCGTTGCCAGGCCATTTCATTCAGTGATTTGATGGTGGTCAGGATTTCTTCCGTGATCTGCTCTGGTTTGAGAAAATGTGCCCGGGCGGCCCGGGAACCTCTCGGAATTCCATCGATGTATTTGTTCGTGAGTAAGCCCTGTGCCAGTGGCGAAAAGGGGATGCATCCAACGCCGTTTTTTTCGAGTGTATCGAGCAATCCTTTTTCAGGTTTCCGCTCAAACATAGAGTATTTGGGCTGATGGATCAGACAAGGTGTGCCGAGTTCCTGTAGAATATCAAAGGCCTGTTGTGCCTGATCTGCCGGATAGTTGGATATCCCGATATAAAGTGCTTTCCCCTGCCGTACGATTAGGTCGAGCGTACTCATGGTCTCGTACAAAGGTGTTCCCGGGTCGAGTCGGTGATGGTAAAAAATATCGACGTAATCCAGGTTCATCCTTTTCAGGCTTTGATCCAGACTAGAAACAAGGTATTTCTTGCTTCCCCAATTGCCATAGGGACCTTCCCACATATCATATCCGGCTTTGGTGGAAATGATCAGTTCATCGCGGTATTTTTTCAATGGGCCGGCCAGGATCTGACCGAAGTTCCGCTCCGCACTGCCCGGGGGTGGTCCGTAATTGTTGGCGAGGTCAAAATGCGTGATACCCAGGTCAAAAGCTGTAAACAACAACTGTTCAAAGTTGGACCGCAGATCTACGTCGCCAAAGTTGTGCCATAGACCCAGCGAAATGGTGGGTAGTTTCAATCCGCTGCGGCCGCACCTTCGGTATGGCATTTCTGAGTATCTTGATGGTGAAGCCTGGTATTCCATTTTATTGAATTGAACGGCTAATATAAAAATTTTCCGACTTATTTCCCGTCTGGATGTGTTTATCAAATCCGGAAAATGTAAAACATGATTAGGTTAAATGGAGAAAATCCCAGCCAACATTTTGGATCTTTTCAAATTTTCGCTATTATTGGCATCCTGAGTCGGCCTGACTTACGAAGCCAAAGAGGCTGACTCCCATTTTACGTCACACTTTTATCAGATAAATCAAAGTACAGATGAAAACAACCAGGAGATCTTTTATCAAAAAGACAGCAGTGGCCGGATCAACAGCTCTGGTCGCTCCCACTATTGTATCAGCCCGCATATTTGGTGCCAATGACCGCATCAATGCAGCGGTTTTGGGTATCCATGGCCGTGGGAAAAGCCACATCAGCAGTTTTATGGCCCAGGATAATGTGCGTATCAAAACGCTCTGCGATCCGGATATGAATTTGCTGACAGAAGGTCAGAAAAAATTTAAGGAAAAATACAATCAGGACATAGGGATTGAACAGGACCTTCGACGTGTTTATGACGATGATGACATTGATGTGGTCAGTATAGCTACGCCCAATCACTGGCATGCACTGGCCGTTATCTGGGCTTGCCAGGCGGGTAAAGATGTTTACGTCGAAAAACCAGGATCGCACAATATCTGGGAAGGGCGGAAAATGGTGGAAGCGGCCAATAAATACGACCGGATCGTACAGCACGGTGTGCAGCTCCGGAGTTCACCCGCCGTGAATGAAGCTATTGGATTACTTCGTGACGGTTATATCGGCCGGGTATATATGGCACGGGGACTGGTATTCCGCTGGAGACCCAGCATCGGTGATCAGGGAACGACGTCCGTACCCGATGGTCTGGATTACGATCTTTGGACCGGTCCCGCGCACAAAGAGCCATTTAGCCGAAATCTGGTCCATTACAACTGGCATTGGAATTGGGAATATGGCAATGGTGACGTGGGAAACCAGGGTATTCATGAAACAGACCTGTGTATGTGGGGGCTTGATGTAGGGCTGCCTACCGAAATCACTTCCATGGGCGGTAAATTCCTTTGGGACGATGCAAAGGAAGTACCCGAAGTACTGACTTCCGTTTACAATTATCCCGAGGAACAGAAGATCATCCAGTTTGAAGTACGTCCGTGGTGTACCAATACTGAGCAAGGCGTAACCGTGGGCAATATATTCTATGGAGACAAGGGAATCCTGGTGGTTGATGGTTATGATAAATATTCTACCTACCTGGGACAGGACAGAACCCCCGGCCAATCCGGGGAGGATGGAGGTCCTTCGGGCACTGAGATGGATCGGGGTGCAGGTGGAACTGACGGGCATTTTGCCAATTTCCTCGAGGCCGTTCGAAAACACGATAAGTCCATTCTCAATGGTCCGGTGGAAACGGCGCATCTTTCCTCTGGATTGGCGCATCTCGGCAACATCGCCTATCGGGTGGGACGCGTATTGCATTTTGATCCCAAAAAGGAAAAATTCGTCAATGATGCAGAAGCAGACCAGTATCTGACGCGAGAATATCGGAAGGGCTTTGAGGTGCCGGAGAATGTCTGAAAAGAATCAGTTTTTTCATTTCCGATGGTTAAAAATGGGTCTGGTGCTGGTGGTTTTGGGGGGCTCGAACGCCTGTACTGAGGAAACCGGAAAAGCAACGGAACGGATACCCAATGTCCTGTTTATTCTGGCCGATGACCTGGGTGCTCACGATCTCAGCGTGACGGGAAGTGCGTATTATGAGACGCCTCATATCGACCGGATCGCCCGGGAAGGCACCATATTTACGCAGGGATACGCCACCAGCCGGGTTTG
>CBFGVZ010000330.1:0-2933 GCA_965652315.1 uncultured Saprospiraceae bacterium
GTTTTAAATTGTTCTGGAAACTATGTAGTGGTATGGGCGATCCTGGCCAATGGCTGGAGTACGTCCAGTCATAGGTTCCCTCATCAAAGATGGATCCAGCATCTTAAGTCTTCGGCAAATTCCGATCATGCCTCTCACCTACAGAAAGGAAATACCATGCATAATCCGGGCTAACTCCCCCGTCAGCACACAATGATATTGAGCTCCTGGGGGAAAAGTTCAAAAAATCAGGTCAATATATCTCAGCGGGCCTGTCAATAACCCGGATTCTGCTCCAGACTGTTATTCACCGCAATCTGTTGACTGGGGATGGCATAGACCAGCTCGGTCGGCGAACCCATTTCCGGCCGGGTCACCCACGGTTCCAGAAACTTTCCAAAACGGATCAGGTCCTGCCTACGCCATCCTTCCCAATACATTTCACGGCCTCTTTCATCCAGGAGCTCATCCAAATCCAGAGAAGTCAGTGGTGATGTTCCTCTGTTTTCCCGGATACTATTGACGATCGCCAACGCCTCCGCAGCGCTGCCATTCCCACCCCGCAACATAGCTTCAGCCTTCATCAACAGCACATCAGCATACCGATATACGACCCAGTCATTATTCTTTTGCCCGGATGCAGAAGCATAGTCATAGGCGTATTTCAGAACGCGGATACCCGCTGTTTCCAAAGTGGCCCCGGAAGTACGAAGGGTGATGTCGTGGGTAAACACCAGAGGTTCACTCGAAGGATTCCGAGCATTCAAAGGCGCTCCGGTGGTCAAATCATATTGTTGTCCGATCAGGAATCCAACAGTTTTGGCACCCGCTGGATTGGGCCGGGTAAATGCGGGATACCGGTAATCAAATCCCAGTCGTTCATCCCCTTCCTCAAATTTATCATAAAAAGTACCGAGCGTTGCCCAGCCGTTCCAACCGCCAGGATTCATGTTGTAGTGGGCAATGGTGTTGTAGGTATTGCCTACACTTCCACCTCGATCACCTTCCTTATTGTACAGCGTAAATATATTTTCGGTGGATTTTTCATCGTTATCCGGTGCAAAATTATCGAAGTAATGACCGGGAGGCGAAATGGTATAGCCCTGGATCTGATCCGCCAGTTCAATCACTTTGTTCATATCAGCCGTTTCGAACGTTGGGTTTTCTCTATTGAGAAACGCTCCCCTGTTCAGATACACCTTCATCAATAAGGTTCTGGCCGCATTCTGGTTGGCTACGTAATCCGGACCGGAAGATGGAAGATCACTCATAATCGCATTGATCTCATTGATGATAAATTCCAATCCCTCCGCGGCCTCTAATATGATGGGATCATTGCGAAAATTTTCAATATCTTCCCGGTACACCGCCTTGCCCCACAGATCGATCATATCAAATATGGCCAGCGACCGGATAAATCGCGCTTCGGCTGCTTCTTGAGTAGTGGGATCATTTCTCAACACATCAGTCGCCTGAAATATGATTGTCCCCATATTCCCAAAACACCCGCTCAGATAGTCATTGTCCGCGTTCCAGGTATGTAAATGAAGTGCCCTGTGGCGGCCATTATCATCCCAGTCTCCACCCCTGGTTGGCGCAATGGCCTCATCGGAAGATAATTCTTGCATGCTCCACCGGTTCCCCTGCTGATAAGGCCCGTTCAACGCATTGTAAGTACTGATCAACAGCTCACTGGATTCGATCTGGTCTCCCTCCTCCAGACTACTCCTGAATTCTTCCTCCAGATCAGTACAGGCTGCAAACAGAAAAGGTATCAAACAAACTAAACTATATTTTATAATGGTTTTCATCGCTATTATAATTTTAAGATTACAAAGAAAAACTCAAGCCCAGAAGAAAGGTTCTCGAAGAAGGATAGGGAATATACTCAATGCCCAATGAAGGTATCCCGCCGCTACTTCCATCCGTATTGACTTCGGGATCAAAGCCATTGTATCCTGTCAAGACAAACAGGTTCTGGCCGGTCAGGGTAATATTCAGATTGCGGATAGCAGTTCCGATGTCACCAATCTGGTAACTCACCGAAAGATTGGACAATTTGAGATAGTCTCCTTTTTCCAAATAGCGCGTAGAAGGCGCAGCAGAATTGGAAATGGATTCATTGAGTTCCGGCTTGAAATACTCTGGTGAAATATTACGCCCCGAAAGGTTGTTCAGCCCCAGCACCGTCGCCATGGTATTATTGAAGAGGTAATGCCCGAAGGCTCCGTTGAAATTGACCACAGCGGACAATTTTTTATAGTTCACATTGGTAGAAAATCCCAGCAATGTACCCGGATTGGGACTGTTGACATAAAATTTGTTCTGAGCCGGATCCACGCTGGTACTTACCTCTCCGTCATGGCTTTGGTAAATGCTGGTCCCGGTAGAAGGATCGATTCCTTCCCAGATGGCCAGATACCATACATTAAGTGGTTGACCACTAACCATACGCTGCCCCACTACATTGGAAAAACCCTGTCCTCGCAACACTGCCGTTTCATAAAATCCGGGCAATCCCGTTACCGTATTGTCCAGGAAAGTGGCATTGACGTCAGCACTCCATCTCAGGTCATTGTTCCGGATGATATCTCCCGACAGGAGGATTTCCACTCCCTTATTCACCACTTCTCCATCCAGATTCACCCAGATCCGGCCGGAAGGCGCGGGCTGTGCAATGGTTCTTTCAAATAAAGCATCCTTGGTGACTTTGTTGAAAAAGTCAATCGATCCTGTCAGCCTGAAATCAAACAAACTGAAATCAAGTCCGGCGTTGAAGGTAGTAGAGGTTTCCCACCGGAGCGATGGGTTTCCAAAATTAGTCTGACGTACGCTTTGCTGCCCAAACACGTATCGGTCCCTCGAAGCCCCTGAAGGAAATTCACTATTTCCGGTACTTCCATATCCCAATCGCAGTTTGAGATTGTCAAACAGGTCGGATTGCATAAAATCCT
>CBFGVZ010000331.1:0-2921 GCA_965652315.1 uncultured Saprospiraceae bacterium
CTGCGTTGGTAATACAGGGTTTTTACCCCGAGTTTCCAGGCTTCGATCATCAGCATATTTACATCCTTTACCGGCAAATTGGAAGGGATATTGAGATTGAGGCTTTGGCCCTGATCCACATATTTTTGTCGGATGGCGGCTTGCTGGATAATTTCCAACTGGCTGATCTCTTTAAAGGTTTTGAACACTTTCTTTTCGTGTTCGGTCAGCTCTTCCAGGTGCTGGACACTACCGTGATGGAGCATAATGCTACGCCAGGTTTCCTCAGTGTCAATACCCTTTTCAGCCAATAGTTTTTTCAGGTATTTGTTTTTACGAATAAAGTTTCCTTTTGACAGCCCTGCTTTGTAGTAATTACTACTGAAGGGTTCGATGCCCGGGGAAGTTTGACCCAAAATGGCAGAAGAAGAGGTAGTCGGTGCGATGGCCATCAGGGTAGTATTTCGCATGCCATATCCTTTTAATACCGGTGGTTCACCATAGATCCAGGCCAGTTCTTTAGTGGCTTTATCAGCTTTTTCCCGGATGGCTTTGAAGATCCGTGTGGTGTGTTGTTTGGCTTCCATCCCTTCGAATGGAATGTTATTCCGCTGGAGGTACGAATGCCAGCCCAGTGCACCCAGCCCGAGGGCCCGATGATTTTTAGCAAAGCGGTGGGCGCTGGCCAGGTAATGATTGCCTTCGGTTTTGACGATAAATTCCTGCAGCACGGCATCGAGGAAAAAAATGGCCAGCTTGACTGCTTCGGTATCCTTCCATTCGTCAAACAATTCTACATTCATTGAAGAAAGGCAGCAAATGAACGATTCATCCTCATTGGATGGAAGCATGATTTCCGAACAGAGGTTGCTGCCGTAAATCCTTCGTTGCTGATCCGAATACACCTGGGGTTTGTTCCGGTTCACATTGTCGGAGAAAAATACATACGGGAGCCCTTTTTGTTGCCGGCTCTGGAGTACTTTTGCCCAGATTTCCCGCTTGGCCATATCACCGTCGATCATATCCTGCATCCAGTAATCGGGCACACATACGCCGAAAAACAGGTTTTGTATGGGATGGCCTATGTCCTTGATTGATAAAAACTCTTCTATATCGGGATGGTCGATGTCCAGATAGGCCGCAAAAGCCCCCCGACGGACGCCTCCCTGAGAAATGGTATCCATGGCCGTATCAAACAACTTCATAAAACTGACGGCTCCGCTGCTTTTTCCATTGTCGGTGACTGCACTGCCGCGTTCTCTCAGTGAGCCGAAATAGGCCGAAGTTCCTCCTCCTATCTTGGTTTGCATGATGACTTCTCCAAGTTTGTGGGTAATCCCCTCAATGTTGTCTGGAACAAATACATTGAAGCATGAAATCGGCAATCCCCGTTCGGTCCCCATGTTGGCCCAGATGGGGGAACTCAGGCTCATCCACCCCCGTTCGATCAGTTCCTGGAAGGCGGGTTTGAGTTCGGGTTTGAAAAGCCGTTGAGCGGCTGCAGTAGTAATCCTGTCAATAGCCCCCTCTACGGTTTCACCCTTAAGCAGATACCCTCGATTGAGGATTTGTTCGCTTTCGGCGTTTTTCCACCAGAGTTTTTCACGCGTCTTGACTTCCGGAGTATCGAAAAGTTGTTCTTGTACAGCCATATCTTTGTTTTAAAATGATGAGAAATTAGGTAAAATAGATATTGTTGGTGCGCATTATGCAAATGGGATGTACCGGATCCTAAAAAAGGTCCAGAGCGGAAATACTTTTATCGTGTTTGGTGTAATCCACGGGCCGCTTGGCAAAAAAGTCATCTAGTGAGTTCGCAAAAACTTCTTCCTCGAACCAGACCATCGGGCGGATCATATCTGCAGTGATATGGAACTGAGCAGGCATTCCAATTTTCCTCAGGCTGTCATCCGCCCGGAATTTCATGAAGTTGACCAGGTTTTCTTTGCTGACCGTCTCGATGGCTCCCAGGTCAAAAATCCAATCGAGGATACGGCCTTCTACTTCGATAGATTGTCGCACCATTTCGGTGACGCGCCATTCTGTCTCCTTGTCGAATAATTCCGGATATTCTTCCCGGATAATGTTGATGAGAAAAATACCCGCGTTCGCATGAATTTGTTCATCAACAGAAGTCCAGGCGATGATGTTGCTCACATTTTTCATCAGTCCTTTAAAACGGGTGAAAGACAGGATGATGGCAAACTGACTAAACAAGCTCACGTTCTCGATCAAAATGGAAAACATGACCAGAGAGAGGGTGTAAGCCTTTTTGTCCTGGGACTTGGCGGAGGATAAAGCGGCTGATAAATAATCAATTCGTTCCCGTATGACCGGCACATGGATCAAATTGACAAATTCATTATTATACCCCATGACCTCTACCAATCGGGAATAGGCCTCGGAATGGCGAAATTCGCATTCGGCAAAGGTGGCACCCAGTCCGTTCAGTTCGGGCTTAGGAAGGTGGTGATACAGATCCCCCCAGAAGGATTTCACGGCTACTTCTACCTGGGCGATGGCAAGCAAGCTGTTTTTGATGGCATTCTGCTCTGCCCGGCTGAGGTGGGAATGAAAATCTTGTACATCGGCCGTGAAATCGACCTCTGAATGCACCCAGAAGGACTTATTAAGGGCTTCTGTAAATCGGTAAATTTCGGGGTATTCGAAAGGTTTGTATTGGATTCGCTTGTCAAAAATGCCCATAGTGGTATATTTTTTAGATGTTGGTGATCTGATATAAGTATTTCCAGGCTGCTAGAAACTATTCTCATTTGAACGAGTAAAATCCACCAGCAAGTGGGGGTAAATCAGCATCCTTCATAAAAATGTACCGGTAGCGTGGATTAAAATAACATGAAGGTTTTACGAAATACCAGGTCAAACATATAATGATATTATGATTTTTTGTAATAAATTATTCCACACCCTGTGGAAAAAAG
>CBFGVZ010000332.1:0-2915 GCA_965652315.1 uncultured Saprospiraceae bacterium
GTATACTGCCTCACCCGGGGGCCCTGCCAGTCCACGTCCATGCCGTACAATTGGTCCAACGCGACCAAAGCCAAACGTTCGCCTATCGGCTTTTTCTCGATGGGATGAACATCGTCCAGGTCCCCGACATCACTACTCACCACCATTTCGCAATGCGCTATGCTGTCGGCCAGTCTTCGCTGAGAATCACGGAATAGCTCCCAGCCCGGGCGGTTGATGCTGGACAACTGGACAAAATAGTATGGTAGCGATACGCCCCACAGATTTCTCCAACTCTTTACCAGTGCGGGAAAAAGCACCTCATGCAGCTCTGTGTTGTGCGCATTGGATTCCCCCTGATACCAAATCACCCCCCTGATGGCGAGTCCGGACAGGGGTTCGATCCCGGTTTCATACAAATAAGCAGGGTGATAGGGGTGTCTTTGAAGCGGATGGTCAGCATCCTCAATATTGAATTTTGCTCGCTCCTTGCAGAAGGTATTTATAAAATCATTGGTAGGCCAATCCGACAGGAGATCGACAAGTATAGGGTCCATTTCGAGTGTTTTACGGTCAATCCAGGATTCGGTTGGAGATCCTCCGATGGCATTTTGGATCAAACCGATTGGTACACCGGTCTCCTGGTGGAGATTTTGCCCAAAATAATAGGATATCGCTGAAAATTCTGCAGCAGCCTGGGGTGTACACGATTGCCACCGTGCCTGAAAAAACGCCATCTCATTGGTTTTGTCGAGCTCGTCTTTGGTCCATTTTTCATTGTTGGTGTAGGCGACGGGTTTCATGTGATACAACCTGATATTGGGATGATCGGCCTTTGCGATTTCCTGGTTTCCATGGAGGGACTGGTTCAAACTGAACACCATATTGGATTGCCCTGAACACAGGTATACATCCCCTATCCATACATCCTCCAGGATGATTTCCTCCTGTTTCCCTGAAATACGGATCGTATACGGCCCACCGGCGGGATACGCCGGAAAGTTGACTTTCCAACCCCCATGGGAGTCAGTTGTAGCCTTTTGGATTTTTCCATCAAATACAACCTCGATTTCTTCATCCCTATTGGCTGTTCCAAATATTGATATAGTGGTGTCTCTTTGCAAAACCATATGGGATTGAAAGAAATCCGGGACCCCATCTCCTTCCCAGAAAAGCATCTTCATATGGGTCGCTCGTTTATTGATAAAAATATAACCTACATGCTCTTCAATTTCTAAACCCATCTGATGGCGGACCAGACCGCAAAGCGAGTCGAACCCCTTTCGCATATCCACCGGTTGACTGTATAGATAATATCGCCGTGCACTCTCAAACATCGTTTAGTTATTTTAGTAGCCTGGAATCCAGTTCCTGAACCAACTGAATATGAATGCCGTTGGGAAAGTAAATATGAATACATCCCATACCGGAGTTAGCACGGGGAGATACCAGTTCAATAAAATTGTGATTCAAATCTCCCTTTTTACTGCCCGAAACTAAATTCCGGTATTTTTCCCGCCAATTCATAAAGGTGTGGTATTTCACCGATTGCTTCTCGCAATACGCCCCGATCGTCAAACCACACTCGGATTGCTGCTTGACGTGCTCAAGGCGCTGTTCTTTTGTGTAATACGTCATCGTCTTTTTGACATGATCTATCGGCATGAGGGATTAACCAATATGGGGTATACTACCTGCTTACGCAGCGGCTGGTTTTCGTCTATAGAGATGTTTTCCTTAATTGTTGTATCCTGACTGTAGAGCTTTTTTTAACGGTGGAAAACGAAGGATGTCAGAACGAGTTCGTCATCCTGGATGATGAAAAAATCGAGGATCTTTTCTGCAGAGCTGGGGCTCTGCAGTCCCAGGAGGAGCATCCTACGTTCCCCTTCGGATGCTACGAATTTACCTGCAATCTGCTGGGAAGTTGGAGCCCTCGTTAAATACAGTAATGTTCCCGGAATTATTCCGGAATGCGCAGAGCTGGGGCTCTGCGGTCCCAGGGAGGGATCTTCCTCCATTTCATTTCGGAAGCTACGATATTCTGGAATATTGTTATCTTTAGAAAAACTTCCTCGTGATGGATTCGGCAAATGAATTCCAAGATATTGAATCCACTAATTTTGCAGCATTCTATACTCAATTTTATGGTTACCCCGATGAGTGGTATCAAAGGTCATTGCCTCATCGTAACAAAATTGGTCTTATACAATTTATAACATTTCGACTAGCTGATAGCTTACCCCAAAATTTATTAGAAGAAATCAAATATGAGATAGATCTGCTTAAGGGAAGCAATAAGCAAATTGAGCTGCGTGAAAAGTATCAATATTGGTTGGATCAAGGACTTGGCTGTTGCGCATTATCCAATAGAGAAATGGCGGAAAAAGCCCAGGAAACTTTGTTCTTACATGACGGGATGAAATACAATTTAATTTGCTGGTCTATCATGCCCAATCATATTCATACACTTATAAAAACTAAAGATGTTTTGGGTAAAATAGTCCAGTCCTGGAAATCTTTCACCGGTAGATGGGGGTTAAATAATAACAAAAGGCTGAATCTTGGAATTGAAACAGGTGCCAGAAAGTTTTGGATGTCAGATTATTGGGATAGATTCATAAGGAATGAAGATCACTTTAATAACACAATCCGGTATATATTGAATAATCCAGTGAAAGCTGGTCTTCCTAAAGATCATATTGCTTATGAATTTAGGGGACTTAAATTGGATTTGGAGCCGAAAGACCTTTCGAAATAGAAGTTAAAGCTACAATCTGTCGCAGGAATGAAGAAGGTTACCTGACGAAACAGGTAGGCCCCAGCCTCCCGCATTGCAATTGGGAGGTAAACTCCGACAAAAAAACATAGTGTATGGTTAAAATACAGTATGATTCCGGAATTATTCCGGAATGCGCAGAGCTGGGGCTCTACGG
>CBFGVZ010000333.1:0-2912 GCA_965652315.1 uncultured Saprospiraceae bacterium
CACCTTTGGCCTTGATCCCCGGAGGATTGAGTATTATATGGTCGGGCATGGCTGGGGTGGTTTCCATATTCGCATCAGTCGCTTTCACATACCAACCTCTGAAGGGTACCCGGACACACAGGACTAGCTTCATAACTTTCATTGACCGTCAACCGGGCCGAACGGTTCTCTGAAAAATTATAAATCCAGATATCTCCCTGCCAGGAAAAAGCGAGTTTACTGCCATCCGAATTCAGTGCGGGGTGTCGGGGTAAGATATTATTCTGTGATAGGAGTGGCCAGCAAAGTGACAATCCAAACAATAGGGATAAAATTCTGGACATAAGGATTGGTTATGTAAAAAACAATCCTAAATATAAGATTTTATCCCAAAAGATTGGATGCTTAACCGTACAGGTTGTTGACCATACCGAGGGCAAGGGATGATTTTCAATCCTATGACAGGAAGTGTATGAAGCCCTTGTCGTCCAAACCTCGCGGCCAGAACTACATCAATTCCACGAATCTGTAAGACTTAAATACGGTCTAAGTCCTATTGGAAATTCTCCATTACATTGACCAACTGCCGTACGCTTTCCAGCTCCATCGCATTGTAGATGCTGGCACGGAAACCACCTACGGATCGATGGCCTTTCACGCCTACGATACCGGCATCTTTACACGCTGCCAGGAATTCTTCTGACCGGGCGGGCTCGTGCAGGAGGAAGCAAACGTTCATTTTGGAACGGTCAGCAACTTCTGCCGTGCCATAAAATAAGGAATGATTGTCAATAGCGTCGTAAAGCAGACGGGATTTCTCCTCGCTGCGCGCCGCCATTCCGATCATCCCTCCGTTCTTTTTAATCCACCTCAGCGTCAGGAGTGAAACATAAATGGAAAAGACCGGACCGGTGTTGAAAAGTGAATTCTTTTCGATCTGAATCCGGTAGTCGAGCATGGAAGGCAACTCCCGGCTCACTTTACCCAATGCGCCTTCCCGTACGATGACCAGCGTCACACCGGCAGGCCCCAGATTTTTTTGTGCGCCTGCGTAAATCAGGTCAAATTTCGATACATCGATTGGACGTGAAAAGATATCCGAAGACATGTCAGCGACGATAGGTACATCAAAATCAGGGATGTGGTTGTATTGCGTGCCAAAAATGGTATTGTTGGTTGTGATATGAACGTACGGAGCGTTTTCCGACACCTTAATATTGCGCGGAATGTAGCTATAATTTTTATCCGACGAACTGGCCACTACTTCGACCCCTCCACAACGTTTTGCTTCTTTAATCGCCTTTTTCGACCATGAACCAGTGTCAACATAAGCCGCAGTTTTGCCCGAATCCAGAAGATTGAGGGCAGACATATAAAATTGCAGGCTGGCCCCTCCCTGCAGGAACAACACGTGATATCCTTCCGGAATATTCAGGAGTTCTCTGGTGAGTTTTACAGCTTCATCCAATATGGCGGTCACCTCAGCCGATCGGTGGGACATTTCCAGTAATGACAATCCGGTGTTACCGTATTCCTGAGCAGCCTGGGCAGCCCCCGCTTTGACTTCCTCAGCGAGAATAGCGGGACCTGCGTAGAAATTATGGGTTTTCATGGTATGTTTTAAATTGATTTATTCTCCGCAAAAGTAGGAATAATCTTATTGGTCCCAGGAGAAAATAAAGCAGTTATTTGAAAAATATTGACCGGACTCTTAACACGCTCCAGGACCCGCAACGGGAATAATGTCCGTCTGGTTTTGTAGATTTGGCGAATGGATTCAACCGTTTATTTTGCCTCCGATTTTCACCTGGGGATAAAGCAAAGCCGATCCAGAGAAAAAAAAATCGTTCGATGGCTTGATCAGGCTGGTCGGGACGCCACCCACATTTTTTTGCTTGGTGACCTGTTTGACTACTGGTTTGAATACCGGTATTATATTCCCCGGGGATATGTTCGTTTTTTGGGTAAACTGGCAGAGTTGAAAGATGCCGGTGTGGATATTCAGATTTTTACAGGTAATCACGACGTATGGATGTTCGATTATTTCCCCGATGAACTTGGCATACCGGTGCATAAAGAATTGCAACAGTATACTTTCAATGATGTCCAAATCCTGGTGGGTCACGGTGATGGAAAAGGGCCGGGTGACCAGGGGTACAAAAGACTGAAAAAACTCTTTCACCACCCCCTTCCCCAATTTATTTACCGGCAACTTCATCCTGATCTGGCCCACAGAATCGCCGGTTATTTCAGTCGATACAGCCGGGAACAGGAGCAGGAAATTATCCCATTCCTCGGAATTGACCGCGAATGGTTGATTCAATACTGCGAATACAAACTACAGTTGAACCCCGACATCGATTACTTCATTTTTGGCCATCGCCATTTGCCCCTGTATTTACCACTGTCCAATAAGAGATCGGTTTATATCAATACCGGAGAATGGTTCACCGCGGGTTATTTTGCTTGCTTGCGAGATAAAAATTGCTATCTTTATAATTATGAAACCGGTGAACAAATACCTCCTATGGGGCAGCATTAGCCTGCTGCTCACAGGACTATTGAGTTGCACCGGAACCCGAACAACCACCATTCCCCATGCCGAAAAAGGCACATTACTGTTTGTGGATCAATCGGATAATGGCTTTGTGCTGCGCGGTAACCGCAGTCTGATCAAATACGATTTTCGCAACCATCCTTCGGATCGATTCGATTTTGATCTGACCATCGATGAAGCCGGACTGTCCACTGACCTTCGGATCTACGCCTTCAATAGCGATTTCCAAAATTTCTATATTCTGGATAAATACCTCAATATCATATCCCAATTTACATTCAATGATTATTTTGATTTTCTGGTCCGCCATCCAGTGCTCGCAAATGGACAAAATATCTGGCTTTACAACCAGTCCGAACACAAGCTACAGGAATAT
>CBFGVZ010000334.1:0-2903 GCA_965652315.1 uncultured Saprospiraceae bacterium
AGCAGGGCTTAACAATACGCTCTTTACTCCAAAATATTCAGTACCAGTTCGTTCCTGTATGGCATCGCCGATTGTGCGCCCATTCTCGTTACCGTTATAGCCGCAGCCTGACAGGCAAATCGTACCGATTCCAGCAATGATTTTCCTTCGGACAATCCCACCGCCAGTGCACCGTTGAATGCATCGCCTGCTGCTGTCGTGTCTATAGTATCCACTACGGTAGCAGGAATATGAGTCATTTCACCTCCGTACTCCATGACCATAGCCCCCATCCGTCCCATAGTGATCACCACATTCTCCACTCCCTGCGCGTATATGGCTTTTGCGGCCTTCTGTGCGCTTTCCACATCATGTACGGAAATACCGGTCAACATCTCAGCTTCTCTGACATTGGGGGTGATGATATCAATGAAGGGGAATAATTCTTTGGTTTTATGCATATTAACCGGGACCGGCGCCGGATTCAATATAACCTTGGTTCCTTTTCCCGACACTAGTTGCGCTGCTTTCTTGACGGTCTCGATAGGAATTTCCAGTTGCATCAGTAAAATTCCGAATCCATCAATATGATCCAGTGTACGTTCTAAATCACCAGGTGTTAGATTCGCATTGGCTCCTGGTGCCACCACAATGCTATTTTCCCCCTGATCATCCACCGTGATAAGAGCTACGCCTGAAGGACTTTCTTCATCCGGGACCAAACCCCTGGTATCAATACCTTCTTCGTCAAACAATTGGGAAGATTGCTTACCAAATATGTCGTCACCAATTTTTGATATAAACAGGACACTACCTCCCAATCGGGCTATGGCCACGGCTTGGTTCGCTCCCTTCCCACCGGGATTCATAAAAAAACCACCTCCCAGTATGGTTTCCCCGGGTACCGGAATATGATTGGTCCTCACCACCATATCCATGTTCGTACTACCAATGACCATAATTTTATTTCTCTCCATAAATCTTGTTTCGAATTTTCAACATGACCAAAAATAGAATCTAACATTCTTGAAAAGAAACCTAAATTTTTATAATTTAGTAATTTTAATATTTACAATAGACACATTTTAGAACACATTGATCTGATAGTCAAATTTTTGTACACATCAAACTATCCATTATCAATAATTTTAATTGGAATTAGATCCGAAAATGCTATGAAATTTGATCTGTTCAAGCTTATAAAATCACTATCTCCTGGGGAGAAGAGGGCTTTTAAAATGCAATGCAAAAAGCAATCGCGACAAAAAGCCTATCTGGACCTATACGATATTATCGACCAATCAGAGTTCATGGACATTGCAGAAGTGGAGAAAATATTTTATAAAAAGCATCCGGGAAAATCCATCGACAATTCAGTTCAATACCTGATGAAGACGCTCACGGATACTCTGGTTCAGATCCGAATCGGATATGACCCCCAATTCCAAATCTATCAGGGATTGATGCGGTCCAAAGTATATTTTGAAAGATCAATCCCGGAAGAAGGATACCGTGAAATCCTAAAGGTCAAATCGCTCGCAGCGAGCCATCAATACCACACCATGCAATACCTGGCCGGACGGCTTGAATTGGCATATTTCTCTGAAAGATCGTTCGCAGATATTACAGACCACGAACTAATCAATTTACAAACCAAAGGCAGAAACCTCCTTCTATTGCTCCGGCAAATACAAGAACATCATTCGTTGTACGAGCTATTGCAACACCGATTAGTTCACTCCGGAAAATCACTTTCAAATAAGGACCTTAAAAAACTGAATGATCTCGTCCTGAGTGAGCTCAGCCTGATCACAAGAGGCGTGCAACGCAGTTTCGAATCACAGAAATTACACTTGCTTTTCCAATCGTTCTTCTTTACACATAGCGGAGACTACCCTTCCGCATTAAAAATTTTCACTCGACTCAATCTGTTATTCGAGGAACATGAAAGGATGTGGGACCAACCCCCTTATGATTATTTGAATTCATTGGAAGGGATCCTAGACAGCCTGCGGACCATGAATCACTTTGACGAAATGCAAGTGTATATTCAAAAAATAAGGAACCTCTCTCAAAGAAATTTTTCAGATCATTTTATATCCCTCTGTCAACTGATCACCCACACCTATCAATTGGTAGTATATATCCATTCAGATCGTTTGGAAGATGCCCGGAAATTGACAAAAAGTATTGATAAGATCTTCCTTAAAAAATCGGGGATTACGGATCATAAAAGACAAACTCATTTGTTTTTTTACTCGAGTCTCACCTATTTTAGGCTCAGGGAATGGAAGAAAATGAGTAAATATCTTAATCAAACGACAACGGGATCACAATATCAGTCTACATTGTACAAAGCCACTCGACTACTCAATATCCTGGCCCATTACGAAATGAAGGACCTGGATTTTCTGGATTATGAAATCAGAGCGTACAAAAGAAATTTCCGAAAAAGCGGGCCCATGCTCCAAATCGAACGTCTGGTATTTAAAGTCATCAAATTTGATCCCGACTGGAATAATCCGCCCAGTAAAAAACAATTCCTACTCAGAATAGGACCCAAAATTGAAAAAATACGTGCCAACAAATATGAACATCAGTTACTGAGGTACTTCGATTTTACGAAGTGGATAGAAGAAAAATTGTAATGGAAAGACTAAAATACGGAGACATCGACGAGGGTCGTGAAGAGACGCAATCCATTTTGAAGGGACTGTAATCCGCATCATTCACCACATACAGTGTGGTAGACAACGTCTATCTAAATAATTGGACTCAAAATTGAATGAATTTTGCAGCCCATCCCTTACCCAAACTGGCAAGCTGGGTTCCTTAGTCCAAGGTCCATAGGACCGCAAGTATTTAGCGTTTTGTTTCCAGTGAGATGGCCATTGTGGGTTGCCTTGTGACAGAAAGGCCTTAAC
>CBFGVZ010000335.1:0-2892 GCA_965652315.1 uncultured Saprospiraceae bacterium
GGGGAGGTAACGAACCGCTCTTCTCGGAATTCCAATCAGATCATAATACAATTCAAGTTTTACTCCATTTTCATATCGGTCCGGAACGATGGTGCGGGCAATTGCTGCATATTATATAGAGTGGTTTCAGGACAATTGGAAAATCCGTAGCGGACAACCTGAGGGTTGGCTACCTGGTCGGACCAGACCGTGATGGTATTGTTCCTGGCGATACTGGTCTGTGCAGGGATGAAATTGCCATCCTCGCCGGCAATTTCGAAGCCCTTCAGCGGTTTTCCAAAAGTCGAAAACCCATTATCCGCATGGTCGAATTTCAGCACGATCTTGTGGTCATCGGTTTTTTCCATCGAATCGTAAATCGGTCCGCTGTATTGAAAACCCTCCAATCCATAGGTTTGGGATAAAGCCCAGAGTGCCAACCGTCGGCCGACATCCTTTTTATTCCCGGGGTGAATGTTGGTGCAGTTCCCGATATCCATCGTTCCTGCCATACCGGTGTGGGGAACGGTGAGCATGGTCTTCAACTGCGCTTCCCGGAGATATGCTGAGTTTCTACCACCATAATTGTAGGGAGCAATTTCCACAAAGTAAAACGGCATTTCAGGATTTTGAAAATCTTTGCGCCACAGCTCAATCATATCGGGGAAGAGCTGGGCGTATTGATCCGCTCGTCCTACATTGTTTTCACCCTGGTACCACAGAAAACCTTTTGCTGTAAAGGGCACTAATGGCTTGAGCATCCCATTGTACAGCAGCGTTGGTACATGGTTGGGTGCACGATCTGGGATTTCGGATGGAAATTCTGTCACGCCGGACTTTCGAAGGGACGATTCATCCATCCAGGCCATGATATCCGAACCTCCCCAGGAGGTAACGATTAGCCCCACAGGAACTTCCAGTACATCCTCCAGTATTTTTCCGAAAAAATAAGCGGCTGCACTGAAACCTGCGGCGGTAGAGGTGGAAGAAACTTCCCAATCGCCTTCCAGATCGTCCAATGGTTCCAGACTCGGTACCCGGGCAGCGGTGTACATACGGATATTAGACTGGTTGGCATGCAAAATGGCATCGCCGGCTCCGAAGATGGGCTGGCTGCCATATCCCGACAGCGTCATTGCCATATTGGACTGTCCGGAACAGATCCACACTTCTCCGATCCAGACATCATTCAAGGTGATTCTGTCACTACCGGAAATGGAGACCGTGTATGGCCCACCAGCCGAAGGGGTCGCCAGGTTCAGTGTCCATTTCCCCGAATGGTCCGTACGGGTTGTTGCTTTTTGTCCCCAGCTTCCTTCGACTGTAATGGTTTGATTGGCGTCATCCCATCCCCAAATGGCTGCTTCTTCCTTTTGCTGAAGGACCATATGATCGGCGAAAAAGGTGGGTAGTTTGGTTTGTGCCCGGGTCAGGAAAGGCGCCAGGAACATAGCGATAATGGCAATGTGTAGGGAGATTTTTTTCATAGCTTTTGATTGGATCGTCAATAATCTTTAGTTTAAAATATGGTTGAAATTTTCAAATATGAACTTGTCGATCATCGGAAGAAGTCGTTTTTGAGTATCTATTTTAAGATTTTGATCACCAGTGTACGGTGTTTTTGAAACGAAATGATCGGTAATATAAAAAATCATTCTTTGAAATAGTCAATATTTTTTGACACGACATCTTTTCTGGGGTAAGTAACATCTTTTTTTTACATTTAAGACATTTCGCCTCGGACTCCGGGAGGAATCAGGAGCAAAAAATTAAATTTAAAAATAAAAAAATGAAAATTAGACCTTATGTTCTGAAAGAAACCAATTGGGGGGAGGTCCGGAAGACCCGGTTCAATGTGGCCATTTTGCCGTGGGGAGCGACCGAGGCCCACAATTATCATCTTCCTTATGGCACGGATTCTTATCTTGGAGAGGATGTAGCGATAGAATCTGCCCGAAAGGCATGGGAGCGGGGTGCGAAAGTGGTGGTTTTACCTTGTGTCCCTTTTGGTGTCAATACCGGCCAAATAGATGTTCCGCTTTGCATGAATATGAATCCATCGACGCAAATGATGGTATTGAAGGATCTGATTCAGGTTCTGGATCACCATCGGGTGCAAAAATTGGTGATCGTGAATGCACATGGAGGAAATCATTTCAAACAAATGATTCGGGAAGTGTACCTGGACTATCCCGGAGTTTTTGTGTGCAGTCTCAACTGGTGGCAATTTGCCGATCCCGGTTCCATTTTTGATGATCCGGGAGACCATGCGGGTGAACTTGAAACATCGGCGATGATGCACCTGAGGCCGGACCTCAACAGGAGTCTTGTCGATGCCGGGCCTGGGACCAGTATCCCCTACCGGATCAAAGCTATGCGTGAGGGTAAGGTGACCAGTCATCGGATATGGAATCGCGCCACCGTGGATACCGGTGTGGGTGATCCAAAGGCATCCTCTGCAGATAAAGGTCGACGATTTGTGGAACAAGCTACGGACCAGATTGCGGATTTTTTGGTCGAATTGGCGTCGGTACAGGTGGAAGATTTGCATGAAAGCGGCCATAATTTTGACGATGTCCATCATTCTGATTCCTATCCATGGAGAAAATAAATCCAGATAAACCAGGTAAAAGACGGGCAGATGAATCAAAAGTATTATATTTGTAGTAATTTGTAATATAAATAGTATCATGACCCACTCTAAATCCTGAATCCAATGAATCGCCACCTTTGTCTGAAAGTACTCATGGCCCTGTGTTTCCTTTTTGGATTTGCTGACGCTAGTACCCAATCCAGGTTTGAATGGCATAAATTGACCCAATTACCTGCAAACCCTGAATTGATGGAACAGGCGGATGTGGATGCTCAACCGGGCCTTGCTGGCTCATATTCCGGAATTTCTGGTCAAAAGTT
>CBFGVZ010000336.1:0-2818 GCA_965652315.1 uncultured Saprospiraceae bacterium
GCCGTTACTTTTGCCAACAATGAAGGGTGGTATGATGATATTTCCGATGGTCCGGTGACTGCCGAGGTCGAATATGAAGGTGTGCGGCTTCGGGTGGATCCGGCATGGGTAATTTGTGCGCCCCCGGATTATGCGCCCATGCAGAAGTCGGTTCGGACCATGTGGGATCTGATGCGCGACGTAGCCATTAAATCAAATATGTTGACCAGACCTCGGCGACCCTCTTTTTCCAAAGATATCCTTCCCATTTTTCAGCGTATGACCGATTTGCAATGGACCAATGCCGGTTTTGCAGCCGCCTTTGGCTGGGGTGGACAGTTTGACTATACCACCGCTGAATGGATACGGAAATTGGGCAACCCTTCGTCCGCGTATTATGAAATGCGTAGAACCATCGCGAATAATTTTCGGAGGCTCCAGGTATCCGGGGCGGAAGCGGCCCAATTGTGGCCATGGCTTTACGGTGACGCCATCAGTATCCCGACGACAGGGTCAGTACGGCAGCATGCGACACTTTCCAACCTTCAATTGGAATTTCTGGATCAATGGGTTAAAGGTGATTTTGAAGCGGATTATGTGGACCGGAGCGGATGCCCGCACGACCAAAAACCATTGGAAATCGACGATTTGCCAGTGGCAGAACAACCAGATATGCTCACTAAGGCCGCTATGGATTTTTGTCTGGCGGATGCCTTTCACCCAGGATGTGAAATGACCTGGCCGATGCGGACTTCCGGGATGTACATGGCGCCATTCCGACTGAAACATGCACCCAAAACGCCTCCCGTCAATACTCGGTATTACGGGCCTGTGATGAACAGCGATGTTATTCCCCTGGCCGAAGGTCCGCTGCAGGGCGGACAGGTAGCAGGGGGTGTGACCCGGTGGATGGCCATTCCCTGGCAGACTGATACGGCCAGTTGTCGCGATGGCTATACATCAGTTTACGATCCTTATCTCCCCACTTTCTGGCCGGCCCGGGTCCCCAATAATGTGCTCAGTGAATCCAGGTATAAGCAGGTCATGAATCCGGATTTGTCTGAAGAGACCCGGATGCAATCCTTTGCTTTCCGGGCGGATTGGCTGGACAGCCTTCCATTGGATGGCGGGGCGCCCAATTATACCAACCAGATCAATAGCATGATTCGATATTTTGACAAATTGCCGATTGTGCAAAAAAGGCCCGGATTGCCTGATGACCCTCATTTCCCTGATCAGATGCAGGTAGGACTTACCCCGGATGCGGAGCAGGAAGAGGCATTGGTAACTGAGGCTTTGGCCGATTTGGAACGATTTCTTGATTCGAAGCACGAATTGAATACAGAACTCCAAAGCATCCTGAAGACAACGGTGGATGTTCTGGGACATAAAAAATTACTGATAGAACAGGAGTTGCAGGAGGATGCCAGGGATCAGCTTTATTCGCTGGTTCGCACAGAACTGGCCGATGATGAAAATCTGACCCCGGCTGTGAAAAAACTACTTGGTCTGCTCGCCGTGAAGAGGCATAGGTCGCCGCGATCCAATACCATGCAGCAACCCAGGGTCCGGAAAGCGGAAGTTGGTGTGCCAGAGAAAATGAACCGCTTTGCGCGATATCGTCCATAGACTGATTTTGAAATTTGAGGTTTGAAACAGCTCATTCCCGGTTCAAAAAAAACCATGTCCACTCAGGTGCCAAACCAGACGGGACAGCTCGAAACCGACATTCTGATTATTGGTGCCGGAATTGCAGGGTGTACGGCTGCTATTGCACTATCCGATGCATATAAGGTCATCTTGATCGACCGGTTGGCTGAACCGGTCGATCGGATCGGGGAATCATTGGCGCCGGCTGCTATCCGGATATTGAAGAAGCTCCAATTGTGGGAAGATCTGCGGCATGAGACTGATTCCTCCATATTTATTCAGTCTCATGGAATGGAATCGCATTGGGGGCAGGATCGGGTCAGGATCGTCGATCATTTGACCAATCCCGATGGTTTTGTGCTCAATCTCGACCGTAAAGCATTCGAAGTATTTTTGAGGAAAAAAGTGCTCGAACGGGGAGTCCTGGGGCTGTGGCCTTCGATATATGAATCCAGTTCATACGACCACGGGTGCTGGGTGGTGACAACAGGCCCTGTACCAGGCTTGTCACACGATTCTGCATATCATATTAAGGCCAAATTTATCATTGATGCTTCGGGTCGCCCTTCGCGTTTTGTCCGGAGCCGAAGATTGTTTCGAAAGCAATTTGATAAGCTGATTTCGTGTTGGGCTCTGGTTACAGATTACACGGAAAAAAGGATGAGTACGATCACCGCAACGGAAAATGGTTGGTGGTACAGTGCAGTAGTCCCGGGTTCCAGAAGGGTGATCGCTTACCAGACGGACCCTGATCTCATCGATCGTAAATCTTTCACCCGATTACCTGCTTTTTTATCTGCTCTGAGAGAAAGCCCTATCATCAATGATCTTCTTGATAAGATTGACGGGCAGATCGAATATCACGGTATCGTTGGCGCGAATTCGTCCCGGCTTCATCAACTGTATGGAACACAATGGGTTGCCATAGGCGATGCAGCTATGAGTTTTGACCCCCTGTCCGCTCAGGGGATGTTTCATGCGATGGCCAGTGCGATGCAGCTTGGTGACTTGCTTACCAGGAGAGATGGGATCTGGATAACGGATGAAAAATATTTGCGCAATCTCCAAAGTCAATATTCCACCCAAATGGATCGGGTATGGGAGCAGTACCGGTATCATCATAACCTGTATTACGGTGCTGAACAGCGCTGGGGGGATTGTCCGTTTTGGCGAAGGAGGCATAGTTTTT
>CBFGVZ010000337.1:0-2808 GCA_965652315.1 uncultured Saprospiraceae bacterium
TTTTCCTGAGCTCTGGCGGCGCGTTCTTTACCCGAGCTGCACAACGCCACCACTTCCGCATCCGGTATATCTCTGATGGCGGTGAGATGAAGTCCCGCAATTGAACCGGTTCCGATAATGGCAAATTTCAGGGATTCGGGATTGGCAGGAATGGTCATATCTTTGTTGATTTTGGAAATATTATTCAGTTCAGTGTGTTAGATTTTTCTTCAGAATGCGAAAGATATAAATATTCTGCCTCAAGTTTGTCCAGAAACTGAAATAACATTTAATTCATTTTATTGAAATCAAAATTGCGGATGGTTTCCGGCTTTTGCACAAATTGATGAGTCGTGTTTCCCGTTAAAAAATCCAGATCTTCCGCAATGAGCATGTCGACCACTTTTGGAGTAAACTCCATATGACACTGAAACCCATACACCAGCCGATCGTAAACCACAATCTGCCTGGGACAACCTGCACTGTAGGCCAGCACACGACTCGTAGGAGTCAGTCCGGGCATGTCATTGTGCCAATGTCCTACAGGTAAACCAGATCCAAAATGATTGATTTTGTCATCCACCTGTCCGGCTTCCGTAAGATTTATGGGCATGATACCAATTTCTTTTGCCGGACTTTGTTCGAAACCGGCACCAAGTGCTTCGCCTATGAGCTGCGCTCCCAGGCAAATACCCATGACTATTTTACCTGCATCGACAGCTTTCGCAATTAAATTTTTCTCAGCTTCTGCGTCAAAATAAGGACATTCTTCTTTGCTTGTATTTGGGGATTGGGGTCCTCCCATGACCACAAGCATATCCAGGTGGTCCACCGAATCGGGTAAAGGCTGATATTCAAATACTTTCGACCATGAAACATCGTGCTTCCCTACAGTAACCCATTTCAACAGCGCCCCGGGATCCTCAAAAGATTCATGTTGTATAAAATGAATAGTCACTGTGAAAGAGAACTGTTATTTTTTATCGATTTTATATAATCTACCTTCTTGAGTAACAGCATACAAAGCACCATCCTTGCCCTGTGTAACATCTCTGAATCGCTGACCTTCATCAGGCAATATTCTTTCTTCACCCACAACCTTTCTGTCCTTTATCACCAGCCTGGCAATATGGTTACTGCTCAATCCACCGATAAACAGGTTATTCTTCCATTCCGGAATGTTATCCCCGGTGTAAAAGGTCATACCGCTGGGGGATAGAACCGGATCCCAGTAGTAAACGGGCTGTTCCAGGCCTTCTTTTTGTTGCATAGGTGGATCCCCAACCGGATCTCCGCTGTATTCCAACCCATATGTAATAATCGGCCAGCCGTAATTGGCGCCGGGTTTGATCAGATTCAGTTCATCCCCGCCTTTCGGTCCGAATTCAGTTTCCCACAGATCGCCAGTTACTGGATGAAAAGCCAACCCCTGAACATTCCGGTGCCCATAACTATAAATCTCTGGCTTGGCATCATCCCGTCCGATAAAAGGATTGCCGGGTACGGGTTCACCATCTGCTGTGATCCGCAAGACTTTCCCCAGTGCAGAATTCAAATCCTGGGATTGTGGCCGGGTAACTTTATCAGAACGTTCTCCAGTACTTACGAAAAGATGGCCGTCCTGATCAAATACAATTCGGCCTCCATAGTGTAATCGACCATCGTAGGTGGGTAGGGCCCGGTAAATAACTTCAGCGTTTTCGATCGATTTTTCATCATCCGCCAACCGGCCTTTTGCTACGGCAGTATGGTTTCCATCTTTTACTTTTTCAGAAAACACCCAATAAACCATTCTATTGGATGAAAAATCGGGATCTAAGGTTAGCCCCAGTAATCCACCCTGACCTTTGTCGTCGACATCCGGGATCCCTGTAATTGCTTCGCTCATTACGCCCGTAGCCGGGTCGATGATACGCATATTGCCCGCATTTTCATTGATGAGTAATCGGCCATCCGGAAGTGCGACGATAGCCCAGGGTGCCGTCAGTGATTCTGTGATGATCGTGCCCTGGTAAGGGGTGGTCGTTTTCACTCCATCGATTCTGGTCTGGCCTTCGAAAGCAGGTTCGTAATCCGTGTTGGCATCATTGGTTTCTACAGGTGGATAGGAAGTGGTATCCGCAGTTATCACGTCTTCCTGAGAAGAAGAACTGGCGTTGTTACACGAAATTAATGTTGCTGTAATGAGAAAAAGAGCGAGAAGGAATTTCATAGTTTATATTTTAAGATGATTCTTGATATCGGCTTTTGTACTTTATCAGGGCACTAAAATAATAAAAACCCTTATATTTTAGACCAGAATATAACTGAAGTATTTTATGAGCATCCCGATGTGAATGAATTCAGCTAAAGAAAATTTATCCATGGATTTGTTCCAGGCGGGTGTATATACTAATGTAAAAAACATAGGGCAGATAAGGGTTTAAGAGGGCATAATGCTCTTAACAAACTTTCTACGCGGCTGACAGGTAAGTGCTCCGAAAGCCCTATGATTTTTTATGCTGGAACGTTGGCAACAATAGGCGCAGGACACTGAAATACTCCGTTGACAGTCACGGAGAAAGAAATAAAAATGACTACTTGGGACCACAATAGAGTTTGACTGACAGACAATAACACTATTGACAGTTACTACTGACTGGAAAGAGATGCCAGAATAATTATATTTCAGGTTTTGTATCCTTACCCTTAATCCGGCTCAACTTGTAGCTTCTATTTCCGGTTCATGTACATCCGCCATATTGAATACAAAGAAAGCAATTTTCATGAAAATTCTTATATTTATATCTTTATTGTGAGTTTAAAGCTCACAAAAAGGATATGAGTAAA
>CBFGVZ010000338.1:0-2801 GCA_965652315.1 uncultured Saprospiraceae bacterium
AGGTGAGTGAACCGAGGGCTCAGTCCCGAGGGCGGGAAGGCTTCCTATAGAGACACTGAACCCCGAAGTGGGTTCAAATATTCTATTTTACAAAATCACGACAAGGGAATTTACGTAAGATCAGGATCTCTGAAATTATAGCTTCGTAGTTTTAACGTTGGCCAAATATTACTATTGGGTTGGAGGAGTTCCGCTCGCCCACCTCCCCCGTGCAGCATTGCTTTTTGAATCGTAAAAAGTGCGGGCTAAGTCCCGATGAGGATCTTCGGACTGGAAGCGGCGAATACATTGTAATAAGCTACGCCACGAGCATAATGCCTGAGCGTGTGAGCTGTAATGACACTACTTGTATCTGCCTGGAAAAGGGAAAATGAAGAATCATTCCCCCTCGCCCACATCCTCAACTTTCAACAATCACTAACCTATAAAAACAAGTAATTAATTATTCACTCACCACGCCTATTTCCGCCACTCGTATATCCTCCGAATCATCGACCATGGTAATCGCTTCCAGTCGGACGTACCGGGCCTTCGTCCGTTTGAATGAAACCTCCTGTCGGACGGGGTTATTTTTAATATTGGCAAATTCGCCCCGGGCCACTTCTTTCCATTTCCCGCCATTCTGACTCACCCAAAACCGGTATTCCTTTACGATACCACTGGCGTATCTGCTCTGATCCGGTGTATAGGTAAACCCACTCAATCTGTAGTTGTCGCCCAGATCGATTTCGACAAATTGTCCTGATTTCAAACTTGTAAAAGTATGGATATTTCCATCGATCATTTTACGATCACCCGAAGTGACCACCCAATTCCGTCGAGGAATATCCAGTTCCTGAAAAGTTACCGGACTCCAATCTTCAGTTACCGGATCCAGTACCGCTGCCCGGAGAACAGCCTTTCGATCCAACAAAAAAGGCCCTTCATAAAGCACAGCGTCCTTATCCGGTTCCTCACCATCAATCGTAAAATAAACAGAACTTCCGGATTCACCTGCCTCTATGATCACCATATCCTGATCATTTCGGTATACATGCGGCGGAGACAACACTCTCGGTGCACGGTAAAGTTCAATCGACGTGATCAACGGAGACGCCAGCGCTGAATCAATGGTCAACCGAACCTGATCTGCGACTACATCCTCAAACCGCAGAATTCGCTTCCTTCCGATCGTGGTTTCCCGGGCTATCTCCTGCCATCGTCCGGCCTCATCCCGTACTTCCACATGAAAGGCTTCCACCCGCTGGCCCAGGGGAATGTATTCACTGATCAGAAGGCGATTGATCGTTTGTGGATGTTCCAGATCCAGCGTCAACGCTCCGCTCCGGGTAAACTCTTCGGTGGCCCAGAAGGTTTTGGGATCGCCATCCGTGACGTTTTCAGGTCGAAAATGGCCGCCCGACGTCCGAAAGGAGGTGGCTGCTACCGGCATTCCCAAAGCCAGATTTTTTTCAAAATCCATTTTCAGTTGGTGGGCCAGCGCCATCATTTGTGCAGAATCTGCCGGATGAACCTGTCCCGACCGATCAATGGGGATATTGAGCAGGAAAGAAGCATTTCGACCGATGGAATTGTAATAAATGTCGAGCAATTCCGGCAGGGTTTTCACTTTGTGGTCCTCTGAAGCGTGGTAATACCAACCTGGACGAATCGAAACGTCCACTTCCGCGGGTACCCAATGTGTACCTTGTTTGTGGCCATATTGCAGCTGTTTGTAATGCGGCCATCCAGGCCATACCAGATCCCTATTCAACGTAGCCCAGTTGGTCTCACCGGCATATCCACTCTCATTTCCTACCCAACGCACATCGGGTCCGGCATCGCTGAAAATGACGGCGTTGGGCTGAAGTTCCCGGACGTGGTTCCAGATGCGTGGCCAGTCATAATACTTCTTGCGATCCACCTTCCGATTCTCATTGGCTCCACCATAGTAACCCGTCCCGCCATTGGCTCCGTCAAACCACACCTCAAAGATTTCACCGTATTGGGTCAACACTTCTTCCAGTTGGTTGTGCAGATAATCCAGATATTTTTCTGTCCCATAATCAGCGTGGTTGCGGTCCCAGGGCGAATAATAGATACCCATTTTCAGGCCATAAGCGTCGCACGCCTCCCGCAATTCCTGCAATACATCTCCCTGGCCATTTTTCCAGGGGCTGTTTTTCACCGAATGTTCGGTGTATTGGGATGGCCAAAGAACAAAACCGTCGTGATGCTTTGCCGTGATGATAATACCAGTCATACCCGCCTTTTTAGCCAGCCTGGCCCATTGCATACAATCGAGGTCGGTTGGATTGAATAAGGCAGGATCTTCGCCGCCTGTTCCCCATTCCATATCGGTGAAAGTATTCATATTGAAATGGACGAACATGTAGTATTCCATTTCGGACCATTCCAGCTGACGTGGAGTGGGAAGAGCCCCGTAGGGCACTGGTTCCTGCGCATCTGATATTGATACGATGAACATAAAGGTGTAAATGAAGCAACAGGCAGTTTTCATATTGGTAAAATGCAAATTTGACAAATAGGTCGGCACGCTCTCAAGCAAGTCTTAACTTTCAATCTAATAAAGTTTTGGCGAAATCGGGATCTGAAGGATGATTTTTAATCAAAAATTGAGGAATAATTGCGGGCCACCTCACGATTTCCGTCATCTACAGGACCTTTTGCTTCGCATTTACATAAAGCAAATAACATGAATAATCCGGGTAAATAGGGTCTACTCGTAAAATTACATTCGGTTGGACCAATAAAAAAGAGAGCCGGAATGCCCGACTCTCTGCATGATAACTTTCAATTCA
>CBFGVZ010000339.1:0-2790 GCA_965652315.1 uncultured Saprospiraceae bacterium
GACAGGGTAATAAATCCGCGTTTGGTGAGTTGTAACGCGTAATCCCGGTCCTTCTTCTCCCCGAGACCTGCGGCCGTTTCGGGTTCGTAATATACCGTGATCACAGCGGGCTTTGGACCATGACTGTCCGGTACGAGCAGATATCCGGTCGTCCGTTCGTCGGGCAGCCAGTTGAACTCCACCCGATACCGCATATATCCGTCCTGCTGTACACTATCTACCAACTCCAGACGCTGATCCGTCAGCAATTCCGGCCACTCGCCCATCATATTCATCCACGTTGATTTGATTTCCATTCTTCTGGCCTGCCATTCCTTTTTGGTATCCACCGTTTCCCCATTATAAAAAATCAGGGGCGACCGGTAATCGCCCAGTTCACCCTCCCATTGCTTTGGTGGTGAGAAGTACGTATCGATTTTTGACCAAATTTCATCCTGACCGGGTTCCGGGATATAACTCTGCTTCGTTCCGGAACAGGCATACACCATGCCGATCAGCACAAAAAAATACAGTATTGACCGCATAAGAAAGATATTTCTGGTGTAAAGTATAAAATTATCCGCATTGTCGTGTACGTAAACGTCAATTTTCTTACCTTACCCAATTGAAATTTATTGATATGCGCAAAATTTATTTTTTCAGTACGGTTTTTATTTGGAACATCCTGGCTATTCATTTATCCGCACAGACGAATGAGACCCTGGCCGATGATGGGGCCTGGTGCTGGTTCAGTGATCCGCGGGCGATCTATGCCGGAACGGAGGATGACCGGGCGATCATCACCGGCTGGGTGACCCAAAAAGGTGACGTGGAAGTCGCCTCACTGGACCTGCAGTCCGGAGCAATCAGCACCAAAATCATTTATCCCGAACTGGAGGTGGACGATCACGACAATCCGGCTTTCGTTGAGTTGCCCGACCACCGCATCCTCACCCAATACGCCTGGCACGGTGGAGACCGAGGCGTCATCCAGAACACCACTACCCGGCCTATGGACATCACCAGCTTTGGCGAGAACGTGGTTTTCAAACCCCGCACACCGGAGTTGGTTGAAAAATTCAAACGAGAGACTTACACCTACGCCAATCCATACATTTTGAAGTCCGAAAACAACAAATTGTACAGTTTTGGGCGCTGGATCGGATACAAGCCCAACGTGATCACTTCCCCCGACAATGGTGCAACCTGGTCCGATCCCCGTGTGGTGATCACTTCTCCGGAACTCGACACCAACAATCGCCCCTACGTGAAGTATTTCTCCGACGGGCAATCCCGCATCCACCTCGTTTTCACCGATGGCCATCCCGCTGTGGAGCCCACGAATTCGGTGTACTACTGCTATTACGAAAACGGGGCCTACTGGAAAGCGAATGGGGAAAAAATTTGTGATGTGGAGGAATTACCTTTTCATCCTGCGGATGCTACAGTGGTGTACCAGGCCACCGAAGAAACGGGCCGTGCCTGGATATTTGACATCGCAGCAGATGCGAACGGATACCCCATTATTCTGTACTCCCGGTACCCCCGCACCAAAGAACACGACTATTATTACGCCCGGTACGACGGCGAAGAATGGCACGATCACCGGATCATTTATTCGGGAGCCTGGTTTCCGGAGGATATCCATCGCAAACCGCAGCGGGAAATGAATTATTCGGGCGGTCTCACCCTGGACCCTACCGATCCGGCGGTGATCTATTTTTCACATATCATCGATGGAAAATTTGAAATATCGAGGGGGGAAACACCGGATTATGGGAAGACCTGGGGCATCACCCCCATCACCCGCCACTCGGAATACGACAATGTCCGGCCATACGTGCCCCGGTACCGGCTGCCCGGAGATAAAAGGGTGGTGCTATGGATGCAAAACCGGTCGTACGTTCATTATACCGAGTACGATACCATGATCAAATACAGGATCATTGATAAATGAGTGCTGAAGCAGGAGGGGTATTCAATTGAGAAATCGCCTCACACCTTAATAAATATCCGCTTTCTGTACATAAAATACAACAAACCGAATTCCAGCAGTAACACGCCCAACTGCACAATAAATCGTTGCATGTCTTCACCGGACATTTGCAGGAATCCATTGAGCAGATACCGGGAGGTGTAGCTGAAATCCACCAGGCCCGATGCGAGATAAATAAAGAGAGAATTGAGGCCAATCACCTTGAACGGGAAAGCCCATTTGCGGTATCCCCGGACGTCGATCAGCCAGTAAAACAGCGCCATAAAAAGGAAGCTGATTCCACCAGACACCATGATAAATGAACTCGACCAAAGGTGCTTGTTGATGGGAAAATGAAAATTCCAGATCACACCGATGCCGATGGCTAACAATCCTGCTCCCACCAGCCAGGTGACCTTCTCCAGCTCTTTTTTACCACTCCGAAGCAGATTCGCTGCCAGCGTCCCCATCAGCACCAGTCCAGTGGCTGGAATGTGGGTAAAATACCCATTTTCGTCGTAAATTCCGTCGATGAGCCGACCCGGAACGATATAACTGTGGATAAAAGTGACCAGATTACCTTCCTGAGACAGATCCCCCGCCCCATAACCCGGTACCGGAATAAACATCACCGCCGCCCAGTACAGGATCAATATCCCAAAAAGCCAGTAAAGCCTGCCTTTCCAGGTTGTATTCAACAAAATCAAAGTAGCCAGAAAACCGGCCACCCCAATCCGGCCCAGTACGCTAACGTACCGGATCTGGTCCCAGTCAAAATGCAGGGGATTGTTTTTGTACACGATGCCCAGCAGACTGAGTACGATCATCCTTTTGAA
>CBFGVZ010000340.1:0-2779 GCA_965652315.1 uncultured Saprospiraceae bacterium
CCATCGCTGAAAACCGGTGTTCCGGGTTTGTGCCCCGGTAATTGTCCATCACCCTGCACGGGCTGGGCCTGCCGGTCCTCCAGACCTGGTTCTATCGGCTGGCCGGTTACAGGATCAATTTCCACGCCGTCAAATAGAGGATCATCATACAATGATTCCTCATCTTCCAGCTCTACCGTATCAATAATTTGTGTAGTTACAGTATCGTAAACCGTATTCCCGATCAGATGCTTCAGGCTGTCGGGCAAAATTCTTGCCGTGGCGATGTTCTGATTGAGGTCGACCTCGATGTAATCCGCATTGCGAATAGAAAACTGTTCGTATTCCACGAAGGCATTGCCATACAAATAAACCAAATTGCGCCGGGGATCATAAAAGGTCTTGTGGTCTGCTCCATATTTGGCATTAGAAGAAAAGGCATCCGGAGAGAGGGTGATCCGACTGAGATTTTGGGCATTCTTTAAGGAATCTGTGGCACCAGGCAGGGTGTCGGTAGCGTTAAAGGAAAGGGTATCCTGCCCAAAAACGCCCGACATCGAACAAATTAACACAATAATTACTATGTAATAAATTGATTTCAAGTGAATTTGGCTTGATTTTTGCTTATAGTTTACCTGGTAGAATACAATCATTCAAAACAAAAAAACACATCATCATGTCAGTTGTCAACTACGCACACAAATGTAAAACGATTTTCCTGTTCGTACTGTCTATCGGCCTTGGAATTAATATGGCCGGGGGACATACTATTTACAATGGAGGTGGAGATACCGACCCAAAAGATATTGATAATCAAGTAAAAACTATTGTAATTGACGCCGGTCATGGCGGAAAAGATTCCGGAGCCCTGGGCAGTAAAAGCAAGGAAAAAGATATCGTCCTGTCCTTATCACTCAAATTGGGCAAGGAAATCACAAAGAAATTCCCTAATGTCAATGTCATCTATACCCGTAATACGGACAAATTCGTAGAGCTTCATGAGCGGGCCCATATCGCCAACGAAGCGCGCGCAGACCTTTTTATTTCCATCCACTGCAATGCCGCAGGCAGTCACAAGGCCTGTGGTTCGGAAACCTTCGTACTTGGTCTGCACCGAAATGAGGACAATCTCAAAGTCGCTAAAAGAGAGAACGGTGTTATACTCATGGAGAAAAATCACGAGCAAAATTACGATGGTTTCGATCCCAACTCTGAGATTTCACATATTATTCTCAATATGTACCAGAACGCCTTTCTCGATCGCAGCCTGGCGTTTGCCAGCACGCTGGAGACCAATCTGCAAACCAAAAACAACCGCAAAAGTCGTGGTGTAAAACAGGCTGGCTTTCTGGTTCTCCGGAATACTTTTATGCCCAGTATCCTGTTTGAAGCCGGATTTCTGACCAACCCGGAAGAAGAGAATTTTTTAAGGTCAGATGCCGGGCAGAATAAAATCGTGCAAAGCTTTATCGCAGCATTGGAAGATTACAAAAATCAATTGGAAAAAGATCCGGTTCTCGCACAGGTAAAAACGGTAAAGCAGGAAGCTCCAGGCCAGGAGTCAACTGACGTCATTTCCGTAAAACATGCGCCCCACGGACAATCAGGAACAATCATTAACGCGCCGGCACCTGAGAAAAAAGAAGTCAGCCGGGCACAGGAACAAACAGTAATTGCAAGTACCGACGACAAGCCGGAACTGGATTCCCAGCCACAGTCAAAACCGGCTTCTGCACAATCCATCCCGACTCAGGAAAGAGAGTTGGAGTTTTGTGTCCAGTTGGCGGCCACACCCAAAAAAGCTAATCTGAGCGCAGCAAAATGGCGGAATATTCAGAATCTGGCTATCCGGTTTGAAAACGGGATGTACAAATATCAGATTTCCGGTATCGACCAGTACAGTAAAGCCAACGAACTAAAGGAGCGGATGCTGAAAAAAGGGTTTGAAGGGGCTTTTGTGGTAGCGTACAGCAATGGCAACCGAGTCAATATCTCCGAAGCGATGGGCATGTCCCGGTAAATTCCCTGGTAATTTCCGGCTCAGTTTTGGGTCAAAAATACGCGCCGGCTATAAAACTGCGTTTAGGAATGTGTCGGCTTCTGATTATTGGGAATGTTGCGTCCATATCAAATGGTAAAAATACAATATTTACTACATTTGCAGGGAATCAGACCAGGCAATGACAAGAAACCAAGTGAATGAGTAAAGAAATAAAAATCGGTATTTTAACCATCGTAGGACTGGTAGTGTTGATATGGGGGTATAATTTTCTAAAAGGTCAAAACCTGTTTCGTTCCCAGTCCATCTATCAGGTCAAATACGAAAACATCAGCCAGCTCGAAGTGTCGGCTCCGGTATATATTAATGGCTACCAGGTGGGAAATGTCAACAAAATCGAAATCGATCCTTCCAATATGCAGAGCATCATCGTGAGTCTGGAAATACTGCCAGAGGTACGACTCCCACAAAACACTATCGCAGAACTAGCCCCTAGTGGTGTCATGGGCGATATGGCGATCAATTTAATATACAGCGGTGTATGCAACAATGATTGTCTCGAAAACGGTGCCATGATCGAAGGGCAGACGCTTAGTTTTCTCGGTTCGTTTATCCAACCCGATGAATTGGATGGATACATCACAAAATTAAAAAGTGGTGTGGGCGGTATGGTAGACACCCTCAATAAAATCCTGGAAGATCCAGAATTTGACCAGTCGGAGATGGGAAAAATGGTGACCAGCATCCAAAATACCGTACTCAATCTGGAACAGGGTACCAGAGCGATGAATGCCATGATGC
>CBFGVZ010000341.1:0-2736 GCA_965652315.1 uncultured Saprospiraceae bacterium
GTCCCAGGGCACACAGCCCCATATATGTGGTCCCAGGCATACAACTGGGTTATGTGGTCCCCCATCTTTTCGCTAATTTGGACCGCTTATCATATATTAATTTAATGAAGTACTCAATTTCGATTTTACCAATCCTGGCTTTGTTCCTTTTCGCATTCCCATTGAAATCCCAGGAAATAATAGAATTGTACCCGGATGGCATCCCCAATTCCCGCCCTGTCCCCAATCAGGAGTATCATACCGCCAACGATCTGGTCGATTCACTCACCTTCAAGGTCTCCATCCCCACCTTGAAGGTTTTTCATCCTTCAGATAAAGGTAAAAATCGTGCCGCCGTAATTATTTGTCCTGGTGGTGGTTATGGGGTATTGCTCACCAAGCGGGAAGGAAGTGATGTGGCGCAGAAACTGGCCAAAATGGGCGTGACGGGCATCGTGTTGAAATACCGCCTTCCGGATCCGATGCATTTGATCAATCCGGAAATCGGGCCTTTGCAGGATGTACAAATGGCGATCCATACGGTACGGCAAAACGCTGAGCAATGGGGGATAGATCCTCAGAAAATCGGGGTAATGGGATTCTCGGCAGGAGGGCACCTGGCGGCATCGTCAGGGGTGCACCACCAGACATTTTGGGTGGATAGTACCCGGGGTGTGAATGTTCGGCCGGATTTTATGATCCTGATTAACCCGGTGATCAGTTTTATGGACGAGTTCGGACATGTGGGCTCCCGGAAAAAATTATTGGGCCACCTGGAGTCGAAAAGTCAAATTGAATTCTTTTCCAACGAACTTAATGTTGATGCCTCTACCCCTCCGACGTTTCTCGTACATAACAATACCGATTCGGTCGTCATCGTGGAAAATAGTCTGGTCTTTTTTGAACGGTTACGGAAATTTAATATACCGGCAGAGATCCATATTTATGAAAAAGGAGAGCATGGATTCCTGACCTGGCCTTCTTTCAATGAATGGTTTGGAAGGGTGGCCCATTGGATGAAAGGAAGGTCCCTGATGGAATAGTTTGAAAAATTTATTCCTTATGCAGTAAGGCCATTGATCTTTGTTTTCAAGAATTAGAGAGGAATGATTAGATTCGGGGACACGGTTCCGGTAAAAGATCCTTTACCGATCTTTCCGGGAACCTCAAAATCATATGGTAATATTTGTTGTGAATCAAGCTTCAGCCGCAGCTCTTTAAATGCAGGAATATGTTTGTGAAAAATACCCATTTAGTCCTTTTATTCATTTTTCTACCCTTGCTCATCTGGTCTCAGGACCTACCAAAAGTTTTCGGAAACCAAAGATCAGATGTGATCAATACCGCATTAAGTCAACAGGCAGCGTTGGCTTTTCAACGTTTCAATCCTCCCAGTACGATGGATGGATGGAAGAAACGACGGGAAGAGCTTAAAAATCGCATTATTAAAGAAAGCGGAGCGCGTACTTTCCCGGATCTCGATCTGGACTATCGTGAAACGGGTCAGTTGAAGATCGACGGCGGAGTAGTCAAAATGATCTATTTCCAAACCCGCCCTGGCGTATATGCTACTGCCAATCTGTACGTACCTGATGGGGATGGACCATTCCCGGCGGTAATCACCATGATGGGCCATTCCAGCGATGGTAAACTCTACGATATGTACCGGGCTGTGGGCTATGATCTGGTACGGAATGGTTACGTTTCCCTGCATATCGATCCTTGGGGAGCCGGTGAGCGGACAACGGTGCACGGTGAATTTGAATACCATGGGGCACATCTCGGCGCAGCCTTGCTCGACGTGGGTGAAACCCTGCTCGGGATGCAACTGACTGATAATATGCGAGGGGTAGATTTGCTGACCTCCCTTCCTTATGTGGATGCGGACCGGATTGGAGCCACGGGTGCCAGTGGCGGGGGCAATCAGACGATGTGGCTGGCTGCTATGGACGAGCGGGTGAAGGCCAGTATGCCGGTCGTGAGCGTCGGGACTTTTGAATCCTACATCATGAGCAGCAACTGTGTCTGTGAAATGTTGCCGGACGGACTCACTTTTATGGAAGAATCCGAAGTACTGGGCCTGGTAGCACCCCGGGCTATCCGGATCTGCAATGCAGAACAGGAAGCTAATAAGGCCTTCATCCCCTCCGAGATGAAACGTTCGGCAGAGAATGCCCGACCTTTATTTGCTCTATACGATGCCGGGGAGAATCTGGAGTACCAGGTTGGCAACACCACGCATGGTTATCATCCGGTGTACAGAGAATGGTTGATTGGATGGCTTGATCTTCACCTGAAAGGACAGGGGGATGGTTCACCGGTGAAAACGGTAGAATTTGATATACCGGCCCGGGATAGTATGATGGTTTTTGAAGTCGGGGAACGGCCGGCAGAAGTGGTCAATACGGTGGATTTCTGTGCGGAGAAACGTAGCAGCCTTAAAGCTTCTGCGCATGACGCTGCGGAGGAAGCCCGGAAGCAACTGAAGCAATTGTTGCAATTACCTCAGAATAAAGAACTCAGCCAGGTCCACCATTTCGGAATAGACGATGGCTGGAAGCGGATTGCCCTGGAGACTACGGATGGCTATTTTATCCCACTCCTGGTCAGACCTCCTGCTGCCGGATTGAAAGATTATGTTATTGTAGCCCATGTTGATGGGAAGGACAGTATCTCAGGTGAATTGCTGACTGATTTGTTCAATAGGGGAACTGGTCTGTGTTTGGTCGATTTCTGGGGAATCGGTGAGGCTGGATC
>CBFGVZ010000342.1:0-2734 GCA_965652315.1 uncultured Saprospiraceae bacterium
AATTCATACTCCTTCACCGGTTTTTCAATGATGGTCAGACTTTGAGAAGGATTTATGAAGACGCATTCGCCCTCAAACCATCCGGCAGGGTCCATAGATGACATATTGGTTACCAGAACCGGCATCAGTACAAAATCATTTTGCAAATTTCCCAGGCCAGTCAGATCACTTACCGGGATGGACCCGGAAGATTCTGAAAAATAGACGGGCTGATCGCGCAAATCCCTGTACAGGAGTTGAAGGAATTCTGTCTCCGTTATTACAGGACGCCCGGGATTGGATTGGAGCAAAACCAGAATGATGCCTGCATCGGTGGTGGGGTCAGGATCCTCAAAATTCAGGGTTTTGATGGAAGGCAGGGTATAAGAAATCGCAGCCGTTTCGTTACAAGGCACAAAAAAAGAGGTGATTTTCCGGGATTCTTGTCCGATCTCTTCAGCATACTGAACAGATCCCATAGCCATTTCCTCGCAATTTTGAGAAAACAGCGGACATAGTAACACCCACAATGAAATCACAAATCCAAATTTCATGGTCTGTCATTATCCATCAGAAACAGATCACTCTACATATTTCTGATTTTTCTTATTTACTCATTACAAAGAACAGACCAAAACCACTTTGGGGGCCTTTTAATTGAAAATATTAACGGACAGAGGAGAAAAAGTACGGTTACTTTGGGTATTGAACGTTCTGCCTATGGTACAGCTTTTTCAGGATACTCCGACCAGGCTTACCATAGAAATCATTAATTTCGCCGTGATGACCTGACGATGTTCAGGGGAAACAATAGGCGACTTCCGGACACGTAAAATTTGAGGTAATGAATATCCACGAACAAATACAAATTTCAAAAGCGGACTTCGGAATATTAGTGGACCGGAAGGACTGGCGCGCCATAAAGGATGTGCTGAAGAATCTGCCGGCAGTGGATATCGCAGAACTGCTGGAAGATATGGAGTCAGACGTAGCGGTGGTTGTCTTCAGATTGTTATTGAAACCCAAAGCCGGTGAAGTATTTGCGCACCTGAGTACCAACAAAGGTCTGGAGCTTCTGGAGATATTTTCCCGGCAACAACTCAGCGATGTCATGGACAATCTGGAGCCGGATGATCGCGTCTCGCTGATGGAGGAACTGCCCGGCAGATTAACCCAGATGGTACTTTGGTCGATGAACCCCGATGATCAGGCTCAGGTGGTCAATCTATTGGGATATCCCGAAGAAAGCATTGGCCGGCTGATGAATACGAGATTGGTCCGGCTAAAATCACACTGGACGGTTGAAAAATGTCTGAAGCATATCCGGGTTTTCGGAGACCAGGCCGAGACCCTCAATGTGATATATGTGGTGGATGAAAATGGAAAACTGATCGATGATTTAAGATTGACCCAGATCGTCATGGCAGATCCGGATGTCCGTATTTCTGAAATCATGGACTATACCTTTGAGGCACTCCGGGCGATCGATGATCAGGAGGAAGCGGTAAGGATGTTGAGCAAGTATGATCGGGTGGCCATGCCTGTAGTAGATACGGATGGGGTATTGGTGGGTTTGGTCACGGTAGATGATGTATTTGATGTGGCGGAAGAGGAAGTCACGGAGGATATGCAATTGATGGCCGGAATGAGTGCGCTGACCAAAACCTATTCTGGGACCGGTATATTTGAAATGGTGAAGAAACGCATTGGCTGGCTGGTCGTATTGTTTTTGGGTCAGATGCTGACCGTCACCGCACTGGCATCCTTCGAAGACACCCTCGCAGCGGCAGCCATCCTGGCCTTTTTCATTCCGATGATCATATCCAGCGGAGGGAACTCGGGTTCACAGGTGGCCACCCTGATCATTCGGGCACTGTCCACAGGAGATATACGCAGGAAAGACTGGCTGCGGATCCTGACCCGGGAATTATTTTCCGGATTGAGCCTCGGTTTGCTGGTGGGTGTTCTGGGAAGCATCGTCATTGCTCTTTGGCTGATAATGAGAGGAGAAGCCCTGGAAACGCTGATGGTTTTTCAGATTCTGACGATCGGGATGAGTTTGGCGGGCGTTATTATATTTGGAAATCTCGCCGGCGCTATGTTGCCCTTCATCATGACCAGACTGGGACTGGATCCCGCTGTGACTTCCGCCCCGTTTGTAGCTACCTTAGTCGATGTCACCGGTATTCTCATTTATTTTTCGATTGCTACCATGCTGCTGAGAGACCTGATCTAAAACTCGTTGTCCGGACATTGGCCCTACTGGCTGAAGCTCAATCCACATCTATTGCAACATGAGAATACAAACATAGCGTCATCATCGCTCCACCACCTCAATCTCGTCCGCAGTCAATCCATAAAGGTCATACACCATCCGGTCGATCTCCCGGTCCGTCGATTGGATCTGTTCCTGTATATCTCGGACCTGCCGCTTTTTCTCTTCGAACAAATCCATCCATTCAAAAGCTTCTTTGCGACTGAGCGGATTACCCTTCTGTTTTTTGATGGCCTTATTGAGTTCTTTGATGAATTCCGAAAACTCCAGCTCGTGCCAGTTTTCCAGCTTGCGGGATAGCCTGGAGAGGTTGTATTGGCCGGAGAAATAGCTTCGAAACTTGTTCAATACCTTATTGAGATCCTGATTCAGGGTCATCATCAATTCAGACTTTTCGATGTAGGGATTCAGATCAGAAGGTACCCCAGGCAAAGGAAATGGATATAAATATTTGGTCTTGAACCTAAAATACCCACCACG
>CBFGVZ010000343.1:0-2725 GCA_965652315.1 uncultured Saprospiraceae bacterium
ATGTAGTATTTCCGAAAAGCCTGGAAATTGTTCCAGTCCTGATCCAGAACTTCAAAGGCACCGAAAAGCGACAAATTATGATCGCCAAAATCTTTAATATACGAGATGCTCGCATTTCCCATTTTCCGGGTGAAACGGTCAAAATATTCCCGTAACTCGGGGGAAGAGACCCCTCTGGGAGTGGGTGTCAGCTCCATATCTGTGATATACCCCTGCGAATTCCGGGTGGCGGTTTCCCATTTGGGGAAATACAGTATCCAGGGTTTTTGGAATCTTTTGCGGTAATTGTTCTGGACATCAAAGGTGTAAAATCCGCTTAATGTCAATCCGGGGATAAATTTGGGTGTAATATCCCCGCGAAAGGTCAGTTGATTGATATAGGCTTTTTGGTCATCATGGCCGGTCTCCAACGTTGATGTTACGACCGGGTTGTCCCCGTATTCGATGTCCGGCCCCGGTAATCCATTGGGCCAGAACGACCATTGGGTGGGTACCAGACGGGTGGATTGACCGTAAATATCCCCGGCACCTTTGGTTGGGTATAACTTGTTGGTCAAAAAGCCGGCATAATCCACAGAGGCTTTCAACCAATCCGTAAAGGGTACCTCCACCTTGGCGCGCAGGTTATATTGCTTGTAATTGGTGGATTCCTGCTTGTAGATGGCTTCCTGATTCCGGTATCCTGCCGAAACGTAATACAACATTCCCTTGAATCCACCGTCGAAAGTGACGTTGTGCCGGCTGGTGGTGTTCCATTTGGATATCAGGTCGCCCACCCAGTCGCTGTTGGGATGTTCCCAGGGGTCTTCACCGCTGTAGAACAGTGCGATATCTTCATCAGAATAGGTCCGGTTCCGGTTTTCATAATCCTGATACTCACTTAGCATGGTAGCATAATCCCCGGCATTGGTTACTTCGGGCAGGACGGTAGGGGTCATGAATCCCTGATAGAACTGGTAGCTCAACCTGGGTAAACCAGACTGACCGCGTTTGGTGGTCACGAGGACGACACCGTTCGCAGCGGAAGCTCCGTAAATGGCAGCGGAAGCGTCTTTCAACACCGAGATACTGGCGATGTCGATTGGATCAATTTCGCTCAGGGACCGGCCGGGAATTCCGTCGATCACGACCAGTGGACCCGTATTGCTTCCGAGGGTGGTCCTTCCCCGGATCAATATTTTGGCTGCATCCTGGCCTGGTTCTCCCGATTGCTGGATGATGATGGAACCAGGCAGTCGACCGGAAATGGCGTTGGTTACATCGGGAGCAGGTATAGCTTCGATTTCCGATCCGCTGACGGCCGTGACGGCTCCTACCAGGTTGGCTTTGGTCTGGGTGCCATATCCTACAACCACAATCTCATCGAGTTGTTGAAGGTCTTCTTCCATCACTACATCGATCGTAGAACGTCCGTCAACCGATATCTCCAGGGTGCGGTAACCCACATAGGAAAATACAAGAGTAGCATTATCATCGATACCCTCGAGCGTGTAATTGCCGTCCAGGTCCGTAGATACTCCGGTTGTAGTTCCTTTTACCACCACATTGACGCCGATCAGAGTTTCTCCGTTGGCATCCCGCACCGTTCCGGAAATATCCACCTCCGGTGTGGTCGGTTCGTCGATGCCCGTTTTGTTTCCGGCATCATGGAATAGTGAGGCCTGCGCAGGTAGCATAAAGCCGACCAATAAGCCCATCAAAATGATTTTACAGATAAGCGATCTCATCATTGATAAATTATAAATGGTTAACAAATTGCAACGAGACAAGTAAGAAAGGGGTTAGTTTTGGCAGCTCAATGTCTACCGCAAACGTTTACTTGGATTTTCCAATTCATCAAAGCGATGCACGTCAGCATGTATTGACCATTTCCCAATTATCCCATTATCTGTTAAATATATGATAATAATTTGAATGAAGTAGGTCTGACCTCGAAAAAATTATCTGTTAAAGTGGATTTGAGGTTAAGTTATGAATAGATTATAGCTTGAGGGAGTGTAAATCTGACCAATTAATATGGAAATTAAAGTTAAAATTGATAATGATGTGATTAAAAAGTTCATTTCTTGATAATATCATTGTTGAAATGATCCGATAATGATGCCTGGGAAAAGTCTTGTATTTTTTTGCGCCATGCCCCGTAGGGATTTACAACCTGGCCGGAGTTCTGGCTTCTTAAGGCCCGTTGAGGTGTTATTCTGTCCATAAAAATTCTGCGAAAACCGGATAATGATCGGATAATTCATCGACAATTCCTTTATTAATGACCCGGGCTGTGACGGTCCGGAGTGCAAGTCCCCGGCTGACCAGGATGTAGTCGATCCGCCTGCGAAGTGGTACAATCTGGTCTTCGGTCAACCGGTTGCCGACCAGAATGGGTGTTGGAAAACTATAACGGTCTTCAGCCAGCGAGAAGCGTTGGGTCACATCGATCAATGGAAACTGCAAAAAGCGCCCCATCACTCCATAGTCAAAATGTTCATCGACGAGGTTGACGTGTTTTCCTCTTTTCTCATCATTGATCCGCGTATGTTCGAGTAGATCGGGACGAGATTCATGGAAATGGGCATCGAAAGGGGAGAGCGAGTTGAAGTCGCCCAGAACGATGTACAGGGATTGGTCGAGGAGGCTTTCCTTCATATATTGCGTAATGATCCGGGCTTCACGGTTCCGGATTTCGGCACTGTGGGGACTGAGGTGGATCACAAAAAAATCGATACCATAG
>CBFGVZ010000344.1:0-2715 GCA_965652315.1 uncultured Saprospiraceae bacterium
AACGAGATAAATTCATGATGAAATAGGGAGGTCGGGCTTACCGATCCCATACTATACTTGAGGGATCGGTAAGTCTGAAAGGATTGCTAAGCCCGACTTTTTTAGTTAGACCCGGGCTCGGCAATCCCTCAGTATTCCTGAAGAAAGACTTTCATTTCTAAAATGAAATGAACGAGATAAATTCACGAAGAAATAGGGAGGTCGGTATTCATCGATTTTATTAACTTCGGAATCTGCGCGATCTGCGCGGAACATCCACCCTCCTCCAATCTACGGCGTCGTCCGGGGCTGCTTCAGCAAATGGCCAAAATAATTTTCCTTGGTCTCCATATAATCCTTATTACTGGCCCGAACCGGTACAATCAGGGGTTCCCGTCCCACCAGGCGAACGGACGATTCCCGGATGGCTTCGACCTTCTCGGGATTATTGGTCAGTAATGTGATTTGTTCTACACCTAAAATTTCAAGGATACGAATAGCAATATCGTAATGTCTTTCGTCCGGTTCAAATCCCAGGTGTATATTCGCCTCGACCGTATCCAGGCCATCATCCTGAAGATTGTACGCCCGAAGCTTGTTGACCAGGCCGATCCCCCGGCCTTCCTGGCGAAGATATATCAGGATCCCCCCATCTTTTCCAAACCGTTTGAGCGATGCATCCAGCTGTTCTCCACACTCGCACCGGAGTGAACCAAATGTCTCCCCGGTTATACATTCGGAATGGATGCGGACCAGTACCGGACCATTTAGATCTGCCTTGGCACTGACGAGTGCCAGATGCGGACTGTACTCGTCATCCTGTTCACCGAACGCAATCACCTGAAATTGTCCGTATTCTGTAGGAATGCTTGCTTCTGATAATTTCTTCATACCGTATTATAACTACACGAAATTGAAACTATTCAATAAATAAAACAGCCTGATGAATAGTTTATTTCTATGGAGTTTATTTTAAAATGTCCCTTCAGGTCTCACATATGAATGTGGAAATGCGCAAGATAATGGGCATGAAGATCTGCTTTGGCCTCCCAACCTGGATTGGCTGGCAGTCTGCGCATTCCCATACCTGCAGCCCCGTACGGACCTCCGTGGCACTCCCTCTGCGAAATTATTTTACCACATCTTCATTCGCTCCCTGCATGACTTTTTCCTGTCGGTTGATCGATTCCTGATGGATGGCCTTCAGTACCTGGTCGATAAATCGCTCGGACAAGCCCATTGGTCCTGCCTGCTGCATGGTACGTTCCAGGATTTCCGACCAACGTCCCTGCTGGTATATGGTGATATTGTTTTGCTTTTTGTACTCCCCGATTTTTTCAGCCAGATTCATGCGATCGGCATACAACTGTAACAACTCTTTGTCAACCAGATCGATTTGGGAACGCAGATCATCGATATTGTGCTGTACCACCGGATCATCCCCGGTTTCCCTTCTAACGATCAATTTATCCAGTACGTTCTTTTTCAGATTCGCTGGTGTCACCTGCTGGGCCGCATCGCTCCATGCATCATCCGGCGTCGGGTGGGTTTCCAGCATAACCCCGTCAAAGTTGAGATTCAGCGCCTTCTGAGAAACCATATAGAGGTTCTCCCGGTTCCCGGCGATATGTGAAGCGTCACATAGGATTTGCAGCTCGGGAAACTCCCGTTTCAGTGCCAGTGGAATCTGCCATTCGGGGATATTCCGGTAAATGCTTTTTCCGAATTTGGAAAATCCACGGTGGATTACCCCTACACGGGTCAATCCTACATTGAGGATACGCTCGATCCCTCCCTTCCACAGGCTCAGGTCGGGATTGATGGGATTCTTAATCAGTACCGGGATATCTGTGCCCCGGAGCGCATCGGCCACTTCCTGTACCGAAAAGGGATTAACGGTGGTCCGGGCACCGATCCATACGACGTCCACCTGGGCTTTGATCGCTTCGAAAGCATGCTCCTTATTCGCTACTTCGGTAGTAATCTTAAATCCAAATTCTTCGCGTACCCTTTTCAGCCATTGCAGCCCTTCCGAGCCGATTCCTTCAAATGAATTGGGCCGGGTGCGGGGTTTCCAGATACCGGCGCGGAACAAATCCACGCGGACATCATTTTCCGCCAACTGGCGGGCAGTGGCCATGACCTGCTCTTCTGTCTCGGCGCTGCAGGGACCCAGAACCTGGATTGGTCGGGTTACGTCTTCAAAAACTGGTTGAAATTTCATCTGTCAATTATTTAAGTATTTTTTTAATATCATTGGCGCGTTCCATCATCGCGTAAAAACGGTCAAAATCTTTTTTGATCAACATGGTCCGAAACTGGCTGATGACGTTGATGTGCTCGTCCAGCACGTCCAGTACATTATCCCGGTTTTGTTCAAAAATCGGTATCCAGGTGTCCGGGTTGCTTTTGGCCAGCCGCACGGTACTGGAAAATCCACCGCCGGCCAGTTCGAAGATCCGGTTTTCATTTTTTTCCTTTTCCAGAACGGTCAGCGCCAGTGCGATCGAACTGATGTGCGATATATGTGAAACGTATGCCGTATGTACATCGTGATCCGTCGAATTGTATTCTACAACATCCATTCCAATCTGTTCATACATATTCCGGATCTCAGTCACCACTTCAGGATCGCTGTCCCCGATATCACAAAACACACAAACTTTGCCTTCGTACAGCCTTTGTACCGCCGCATGCGGACCGCTATATTCCGTACCGGCCATTGGGTGGGTCGGC
>CBFGVZ010000345.1:0-2665 GCA_965652315.1 uncultured Saprospiraceae bacterium
TTCATATGGTAACCCGGCCGGACTTCCGGATACCGTGCCCGAAGGTCAATGGCTTTTTCCGGATCACATTTGAGATTGATCGACTCAAACCGGTCAATGTCGGTCAGAGCGAACATTTTGCTACCGACCTTGAACACGAGCGTGTCCGGTCCGAAGGGCATGGATTCGGAAGTGCCGGGGAGCGAAAGACAATATGCCCGAAAGGTTTCTATGTCCATTAATTTGATCTTGTTTTTCACCACTGTAACTGTCCACATAAATATAATCTTATTTCTTCAATTACCTTTACGTATTCAGTCAGACAAGCAAATCTATGCGTATTCGTGAATTTTTGAAGGCAGAAGATACCGAATTTGGTTTACGGGTTGTACTCGGAGGGGGCATTCCCCTTTTTCTGTTTTACTTTTTGGGACATCCGGATGTCGGTCTCATGATGATGGTGGGTTCCACTTTCATTTCGGGGATTGATATTCCGGCGGAGCTTCCCAGAAAACTGCGATTGATGACCTTTTCCCTCATCTCTACTCCCATTGTATTTATGACCATCGCGTTCTGTCATCCATATCCGGTCCTTTTTTATCCGGTCCTGGCAGCATTTATTTTCCTTTTTGCCTTCATCGCCCCTTTTAGCTTTCATTTTGGCAAGGTGGCTTTTATGTCCAATCTGGCCATCATGTTGTCCCTCAGTTTTGTATCTACGCTCAGTAATTTAATCGAAATCTTTTATACCGCTTCCTTACTGTTTACAGGGGGGCTATGGTATATGATATTTGCCAGTCTGATGCATTTCATACAGCGTCCTATGCAGGTCACACGTCGTGTCTCCGATGTTCTGGCACGAACCGCTGATTATTTCACCACTCGAAGTCATTTGTTTGACCCGAATTCTGACCGTGAAAATATTGCGCTCCAACTCGCCGAAAAGCAAGCTTCCCTCACCGATGCGCATGAAAAAGTCCGGGCTTTGTTGATGAAGGATTTTGACTACCCCCGTCTGACGCACAGTCGGCTGGGTCGTATGTTGCACTTTTTTGCCTCATTGGTTGATTTGTTTGATGAGGCATTGGCTACCTCCTGGAAATTGCAGGAAACAGCGGAATTATTAGAAAATCCTCAATTGCAGAAATCATTTGGGGATATCAATGAATCCATAGCTACTATTCTCCAAATGATGGAGGCTTTTCTCAACAATGAAATGAGCATGTCCGATCTACAGCAGTCATGGAACCAACTGGAAATTAAAAGCCAGGAGGTCAGGCAAAAAATGGAGCTGATGAGGCATAAAATCGGTAATCGTCAGGAGTCGAGCGACACTTACCATGCTTTTAAACCTATTCAGATCTATATCGCAGAACAAATGGATACACTCGAATATATGATCATGATTTTGCAGGGTAAAAATGACAATTTAGCCCCGATTAAAGCAAAAGACCTCCCGTATTTTGAGACCAGAGATCGTCTAAGAATGGAACAAATCCGTACCCATCTGACCTTCAGATCCGGATATTTCCGCTATGCGCTCAGAGTAGTGGTCACCGCTATGTCGGCATATTTCCTCATCCGGGCCTTGGGATTCCAAAATGCCAACTGGGCGTTGTTCACCGTCCTGGTCATTTTAAAACCAGGGTATAGAGTTTCTCAAAAAAGACTGGTATGGCGTGTCCTGGGAACCACATTGGGGGTCCTGTCCGCATATGGCCTATTCTTCGTACTCGAACCCGGACATTTCCTGAGTTCGGTAGTATTTCTGATCGCCTTTTTTGGAGGTTTTGCTTTTATGACCAGCAATTATACCATTGCATCTGGATTTTTTACGGTTTATATTCTCTTTCTGTATGCTTTCCTGGATCGGAATATGGAAACTTCGGCCTTCTTTCGATTTTCTAATACTTTGCTGGCTGCAATCCTGAGTGTTTTTTCAATTAGGCTGCTTTTCCCGTTTTGGGAAAATAGGAGCGTGACCTATTATCTGACCCACACTTTGCATGAAACCAGGAATTATCTCCGAGAAATTTATCAGCAACTACGAAGTCCAGGTTTTGATCTCACCTCCTACCGTCTGGCGCGGAAGGATGCCCACTTGGCCATGGGAGTATTCATCCATGCTTATCAACGTATTCTTTCAGAACCCAAAAACAAACGAGGAAATACAGATGAATTGAAGATCTGGATCCATTATACCTCCAGTTGTTTGGCCGTTTGTTCCAATATAGGTATATTCTTACGAAGAGAGCCTAATTACCGGCTTGATCAAAACGGCATGGGCCATTATTTTGAGTGGATTCTCCAGTATTTTGACCACATCATCCATGCTCTGGGCAAGGAACATCAATCCTCTTATGACGAAGAATCACTGAATAAAATACACGATCTCAAAAAGAAACACCACCGGCTTCAGAAGCAAATCAATCACTTGGCGTCGGGCTATTCGGAAGTTTATATTTCAACGATCCATGAATATTTTCTGGTCCATGAAATGATCACACTGTATCACCTGCTGGAAAGAATGGAAGACATCACCTACAAATCAGCAGTGTTGTCAGGTGGCACCGCGAACATTGCCTATAGCTGACAAAATTTTGTCAAAGCAACGGCCAGAGATTTTTTCCCGAAAACTCTGCCATTATTCGGTAATGTATTTTCGGATCCGTATAGGAACCTTTAT
>CBFGVZ010000346.1:0-2622 GCA_965652315.1 uncultured Saprospiraceae bacterium
GATTGGTGTGGAGTTTAAGCCTGAAGGGATTGGCGGCTTAAGAAGCGGTTAGCTAACGCCAAATAGCTTTTTTAAATAAAAAAAAAACAACAACATAACAATGCTCAAAAATTATTTCAAGATCGCGATGAAGGTGCTGGGGCGGAACCGTTTTTACACCTTCGTGAGCCTGTTCGGGATCAGTTTTACGCTGATGGTTCTTATGCTGTCCGCTTCTTTTATGGACAATGAGCTGGGAGCAAATGCGCCGCTCAGCAAAAAAGAACGGATTCTTATAATTCCCATAATGGGCATGAAACAATGGAAACGGGAGACAATCACCACCGTGGACACCCTCTATCGCAATGACTCGATCGTTCTGGATACCGTATTGACTGAAAATATCATCAAAGGAGACTACAACCAATCCGCCTCTTCGAGTTTGAGTTATGATTTTTGCAAGGAGTACATTATGACAATGAAAACCCCCGAATTGGTGTCCATATATTCATCAGAGATACAAATTGAAGTTTACCCCAACGATGTTCGTATGGAAATGACAGCAAATATGGTCGATGCCAATTACTGGCGTATTTTCGATTTTGAATTCATAGAAGGCCATCCATTCAATGAATCCGCCGTGGAAAATCAGTCCAGGGTTATCGTTCTGACAGAGGAAGCCGCTCGTCAATACTTTGGAAAGCAAGAAAGTTATGTGGGGAGGGAAATGATGCGTGGGCATGAATTATTCAAGGTCGTGGGAGTGGTACGAAAACCCAATACTTCCTCCTTAGTGGTCCGGGCCGATGCATATATGCCGCATAGCCTGTTGCCACCACCTTACATGAATTATGACTGGGGGTATTTCGGATATTGTGATGTAGCCCTTTTGGCTCCGGATGCAGCTTCCCGTGAAGCCATGGCCGCTGAATTGAGACAAATAGAAAACAACACCGAATTGGTGGATGATTTCGACACCATGCGATTCTGGGAGAAAAGCATCACCGATTTGTATGCCTGGCCAATTTTGGGGGGGAATGAAAAACGGATGGGAAACCGGTTTGTCACCATCCTGATGACTGCCCTGATTCTGTTTCTGATCATCCCCATCATCAATCTGATCAATCTCAACATCACCCGGATTCTGGAGCGATCGTCGGAAATCGGAGTACGCAAAGCCTTTGGAGCGCGGACGGATCACTTGTTGTTCCAGTTTATATTTGAGAACGTCCTACTGACCCTGATTGGAGGGGCGATCGGTTGTCTGTTTTCCCTGTTGGTCATGAAATGGTTGAATCGGTCTGAAATTTTAAACGGTACCCTGTTCGAATTCAATGCCCGGGTATTCCTCATCAGCTTATTGATCACGATTTTATTTGGCATCTTGTCCGGCATTGTACCTGCCTGGAATATGGCCAGGAAAGAAATAGCTTCCACCATCAAAAACAGTAGCATATGATCCGCCATTATTTAAAATTGATCTGGAAACGAAGAGGGAAGAATGCCTTTCTGACCGCTGAATTGATCCTGGCTTTTCTGGTGATTTTCGGGGTAATGGCCTTTGCTTTGAAGCAATTTGACAAACTTAGGGTGCCCGAGGGATTCCGTACCGAAAACGTCTACAATATTGTCCCATCCATCAATGGGGACCTGGATTCCGTGACCCTTAAAAATATGCGGGAGCAATTTAAACGGGAAATATTAGCCCTGGAAGACGTCCGCAATGCCACATATTCCTCCGAAGTAACGCCATACGGAGGAAGTACCTGGAGTACAAATGGGGGAAATAGTAAATTCAAATTTCAAACGGATTATATCCTATGCGATGAGGATTATGCTGATGTCTGGAGCGTAAAATTTAATGAAGGTCGTTTTTTTACTGAAGCAGATTTTTCGGGAAAATTCGTTCCTGTGGTAGTGAATCAATTGTTCGCAGATGAATTCCTCAAAGACACTACCGCCCTGGGATTTACTTTCCATATGAATGGTATGGATGTGGTAATCCAGGGCATCGTTGATCATTTTAAATACCGGGGTATGTTCAGCGAAGAAGTACCTGTAATGATGGTTCCGATAGAGAACCATTGGGGTAATCTCGGATTGCTGACCGTTGTCACTTCACCCAATGCTGAAGCAAGCATTGTCAAAAAGATGTACGACATCACTGCAAAGGTCACTAAAAATTTTGATTTCCGAATCGATCAGGTAGAAGCCATCCGGGAGCAAAGCAGCAAATCCACCTGGTTTCCCATTATCGGTTTATTTGCCCTGGCCGGTTTCCTGCTGATCAACATAGCCATGGGTTTGTTTGGCATCCTACGTTACAACATCAGCCGGAGAAAACCGGAAATAGGTCTGCGCAAAGCCATGGGAGCCAACGCCGGACACATCCGTAGTCAGTTTACAGGTGAAATGATGATGCTCACGACGCTGGCCTTGATCGTCGGACTGGTATTCGCCATTCAGGCCATATTTTTGGACGTTCTGAATATGGAAAGCCATATTTATTGGAGCGCTTTACTGATTGCTTTGTGTATCATTTATGGGATTGTTTTCATCTGCAGTCTGGTTCCGAGTACACAGGCAGCGGCTATAGAACCTGCGGTAACGTTGCATGAGGAGTGAGATTGGTGATTAGTGATT
>CBFGVZ010000347.1:0-2612 GCA_965652315.1 uncultured Saprospiraceae bacterium
TGAAAGGGAAAGCTTTGACCCGAAAATTACTGGAAATTGCCGAACCCTGGCAGCCCTACAGGACTACAGCCAGTCTCTATATGTGGGAAGCGAAGGATACCGTGTTGTAATAAGTACACAGAATGAGGCTTCCGTCATACATTCCAAATTCCTCCAATACGCGTCCCGACATCTCAATCAATCGACGTCACCACACCTCAAAAATCAATAGTGACGTTCCAGCACATACCAGCCAAAGGCCCGCAGATAGAGTTTGGACATGGAATCCCTGATATAGGGATCAAGGGCTCGCCACCCTTCATCCACCAGGCGATTGGCATCCTGCTCGCAGAGATTGAGCACATCTACCTTGATCAGAATATCCACTGCTTCCCGGATCAACCCCTGATCACTGGTTTTAAGTTTTAAAATTTCCCACAATCGCTTCCGGTCTTCCTTTTCCAATAAATGCATCGCCTTTGCAATAGGATAAGTGATCTTTCCAGCCGAAATATCCTCTGCACGGGTTTTGAGATTGTTCTGAAATCCGGCAATATTGAGGGTATCATCAATGATCTGGAAAGCCAGTCCCAGCGACTCATAAAAATTCGCCAGGGCATCGCTTTGAACCTTTGTACCATTCCCCAGAACGGAGCCGATCCGCGCTAGATAATAACAGGGCGCAGCACATTTCAACCGATGAATGGACAATACGCTTTCCTCCAGGATATGACCGCTATTGTCTTCGACTACATCTTCCATCAGGTGGTATAGCCCATAAATATCCAACGCCTGTCCGCAATGTCCGGCCCGCATAGCTTCGAAATAATAATCGTAAATATTTAGCCTGGCTTCCGGAGAGAGCTTAAATGATTCATAGGTACACAACTGGCTGATGAAATAACAAGCCGAACCAGCATTGATGGCCAGGGGTTTTCCATAAATTTCATGGCATGATGGCCCACCCCTTCGCACCAGGGATTCATCCTGAACGTCGTCGATAATCAGTGATCCTACGTGCATCAGTTCCGGTAATGACAACCAGTTCCGACCCTCCTGAGGGTTACCTCCGACCATGTCACAACAGGCCAGAGCCGCATAACTACGCCAGGACTTACCCCCGCGATTGATAATGGACTGGATAGGTTTGATCAGGGACTCGCTGAGGACGGACGGACTCACACCTTTCGAAAACCTGTCATCGGACTTATTGGTCACAAGGCTGTTGAGTGCAGACTGATCCGGCACAGAAGGCAGAATTTTCCCTACCGAACGAATGGTTTCCCGACTAACCACCTTCAAAAAATCCTCCAGGGTATCAATCGGGGAGAAACCGGCTACTTCAACGAATCCCAGTCCCTGAGTTTTTTGCCCCAGAATCTCCCCTTCAATTTTCATCCTGCCTTCCCAAAAGGCGTGTTTTGAAATCAAGGTGGAAAATTCCTGGTTGGGGAATTCCGCGCGTGCTACCAAGTCAACCCCCAGTTCGGGCGCCACCAGTCGCCAGCCCAGTGGATAATCCTGAAAGGTACGCATACTGGTCCATAACTGGCCGATAGGTTCGAGCTTAAAATCTGTGAGTCTGTGTCTTTGGCCCATTTCATCGATCACAATCAGACAGGCATCCTCTACAGAATGTTCTTCCAGACTGGTGAGGTGCGCCGCCGTGAATTCACACCCATTTTCCATTTGCCCCGATACCCAGTTCCAGGCCGTATCCAATTCACTGCTGATGGCCTGGTCATCCTGCTCCGCATGTATGGACCGTCCGAATTCATGGTCATACCAAACTTCCCCTTCAATAGCGATTTTATCGCCCCCGATTTCAAGAATCCCTCTCGCGGAATTGCGCGGAATGAAATAATAGTACATGACCTCGGACGACACGCCAAAAACTACGCCATCATCACCGTTCTTGATGGCCGGTTTTTCGGGACGAAATTGGAGTGAAAACGAGACCTGGTGCTCATTATCCAGGCATTCTACGGTATAACTGTTATCATTGTTCTTACGGAAACTATTCGTATCGAATCTCAGGTCGAGCTTTTCCTGGCAGACTGTCACCTTGCCGTTGAATTTACGATCCGGATAAGGCACAGCCCCCTTCTCAAGCATTTCAATCGCCGCTTTTCTGAGAAAGCGATCTTTCAATAACCCCCCTTCCCGAAGTTTTGCCAGTCCGATCTCGGGTGCCTTCTGATCCACGAGGGAATTGCTGTAGTATTGCTTATCCCCGGGATCAATGATAGCCCAGGTAATCGAGTGGGCGTATTCAGGCTCACCGGTTTTCTCATCAATATGGATCAATTTTCGGAAAAAAGACGCGAAAATCGAATATTGTCGATGGTTGTCACCAATAAAATGGCCGTTAATGTACCACCATTCAGTCCCTGAGGAAGCATGGGGCAGATCATGCACGGTAAGATCAATCGCCTGATTTTCGGCAGGCCAATCCAAAGGTCGTATGTAGTCTAAAGATACCATAAAATGATTTTGATATGGTGATCTTTCGGGGTTTTAGACTTTTAAAAAAACACCTGTTGCTCAGGTTTTGCAAAAATGTACATTATATTCTGATGTTAAATAAAATTTCATAAAAAAATTTTTTAATAATCCTGAATTTGCAATTTTAA
>CBFGVZ010000348.1:0-2597 GCA_965652315.1 uncultured Saprospiraceae bacterium
GGTCTCATACGCTGAAGAACCGAAATTTCAAAGCATGGTTACAATTCCGCAGCGGCCTGATCATCCAGGAAATAATGCACATTCGGGGACTTTCGGATCAATTGTGCCGGGTATTCTGACGGATTGTGTTCCCCTGTCAACACCTCTTTCAGGGCGTGGGTTTTATTGCCTCCCCTGACCAAAAACGCGATGTGCCGGGATCGGTTGATCACGGGTACCGTAACCGAAATCCGGTAAGTGTCCTTATCCTTCAGATACACCTCTTTGGCCCATGCTTTGCGTTCTCCGACCAGGTCTGTATGAGGGAAAATCGATGCGGTATGTCCGTCATCGCCCATTCCGAGCAGAGACAGGTCGAATGATGGTTCGCCTGGTGCGAATGCTGTCTGCAATTCTACTTCATATACTCTGGCGCTTTTTTCCGGGAATTCCGGCGTGGGAAAAGGAAATACATTCTCCTCAGGGATGTCGATATGGTCGAGCAGAGCCTCCTTGACCATTTTGAAATTGGAATCGGAATGGTCATGCGGTACAGCGCGTTCATCTCCCCAGTACAGTCGGATCGTTTCCCATTGAATGCCCCGCCTGGAGCCTTGCTGCGCCAGTAATTCATATATTCGTCGTGGTGTACTTCCACCGGACAGACTGATTGAACAGTACGGACGGTCGGTCAGGGTCTCAAATATCACCTCAGTTATATGATTTAGGACCGCTTCTTCCCACAAAGCATTGTCTTTGAAAATATGTAGTTCGGGTTGATCTTGCATGTTGCGTTATTTTTATCATTCTTCCAGTGGAACCGTAATCCAATGAAATCCATCCTCGGCGATCAGCGCTTCCACTTCTTCCGGACCCCAGGTGCCCGCAGCGTAATTGGGGAAGCCGCCGGGTGAATGATTGGCCCAGGCATCCACGAATGGCATCACGACCCGCCACGCTTCTTCGACTTCATCTGACCTCATAAACAAAGTAGCATCCCCGGTCATGATGTCATGGAGCAGGTTTTCGTATGCTTCCGGTTGTTGATCTTCGTACATACCGGAATAATTGAACGTGAATTCGGCCGGCTTCAATTGCATATCCAACCCCATTTTTTTGGCCTGAAAACGGATTCGGATTCCCGTGGAAGGGGAGATGCTGATGATGATCCGATTGGGGATCATGTGTTCCGATGAAATATTCGGGAACATCTGATGGGGCACGGAGCGAAACTGGATGGTGATCACCGACATTTTCTCGGCCATCCGTTTTCCGGAACGCACGTAGAATGGTACGCTTTGCCACCTCCAGTTGTCTATATAAAATCGGATGGCGGCAAAGGTTTCTGTGGTGGATTGGGGATCAACCTTCACTTCCTTGCGATAACTCTGGACCTGGTCTCCCTTGATCCATCCTCCGGCGTATTGTCCACGTACCGAATTTTTGAAAATGTCTTTCCCCTGATATCGGCGGATGGCTCTCAGTACATCCACCTTGCGGCTTCTGATTTCATCGGCACTAAACCGAACAGGCGCTTCCATGGCTGTGAAACAGAGCAATTGCAGCACATGGTTCTGGATCATGTCCTTTAGTGCACCGGCTTTGTCGTAGAAACCACCTCGATCCTCCACACCCACCGTTTCGGAGGCTGTAATCTGGATGTGTTCGATAAAATTGCGGTTCCACACTGGCTCAAAGAGAATGTTGGCAAACCGGAAAACCAGCATATTCTGGACTGCTTCCTTTCCGAGGTAGTGGTCGATCCGGTAAATCTGTTCCTCGCTGAAAATATCGGTGAGGAGTTGATTGAGGTATTCGGCGCTCTTCAGATCGTTCCCAAAAGGTTTTTCAACCACGATACGAGAATGGGATTTGTCATCACAGAGATGATTTTTACCCAGTTTGGTGGCCACAGGTTCTATAAGGGTAGGGCTGATGGCAAAATAAAAGACCGAAATGGCCCGCTCGCCCCATTCCTTTTCTATCCCCTTGATTTTTTCGCTTATTTCCTGATATGATTTATCATCGAAAACATCAGATATCAGATAGTGGATTTTATCCTTAAAACTATCCCAGTCCTCTTTCCTGGTCTTTCCCCGTCTGGAAAAATCGTCCAGTCCTTCTCTCAGATAATTTCGGAACTGATTGTCAGTGTATTCGGTCCGTCCGAGGCCAATGATGGCAAATTTTTCAGGGATTTGGTTATCGAGGTAAAGATTGTAAAGTGCGGGGACCAGTTTTCGATTGGTCAAATCTCCACTGCCGCCAAAAATGGTGATGATCGTGGGCTGTAGATTGTCGCTTGATCGCATATATATTTTTTTAGTATGAAAGGGTACTCTATCCTACTGGCCCCAATCCGTATGAAATTTACCTTCGCGGTCGAGTCGTTCATAGGTATGGGAACCGAAATAATCGCGCTGGGCTTGTATGAGGTTGGCGGGTAACCGGGCGGATCGATAGGCGTCAAAATAGGAAACGGCATTGCTGATGGCCATGATCGGCACCCCAAAATCAATACTTGCACGGGCCACTTTCCGGATTTCGTCCTGCATGTCATTGACGGAGGCGGCAATAGAGGGATCGAGAAGCAGGTTTTCAAGATCCGGATTCTGGTG
>CBFGVZ010000349.1:0-2597 GCA_965652315.1 uncultured Saprospiraceae bacterium
CTTTGGATTCATTTTATTACGATGACCACCATAGTCTGGTATTTCACCTCCGCAATGACGGCATGTTGGTATAGGCGTTCTTATATTGTTAAAGGTTTTTGGTTCTCCTTTGGTATAATACAGCATTGAATAATGTGCCGGGTACAATCTGTTTCCTCTCCTAAAAGTTCCTTTCATAGTCATCGCAATCCAATGACGAAAGTTCAGGTATTGGTTCAGATAATTGCCAAATTTTATATTCAATTCAGGTGTGGCATATAAAAAAAACGAACCGCCCTTTTTTAAAATCCTACAACATTCATTTATCCATGCTTTGCTCCATTCCAGATATTCCTCATCGGATGCATTGTCATCGTAACCATTCTTATAATCTTTGCCAATGTTGAAGGGGGGATCTGCGAAAACGGTATCTATGCATTCATCTTGCATCGTGGACAGCAATTCCAGACAATCTCCCTGATACAGCACCCCTTTGTTTGTTGTCAGAAAAGGCTCCATATATCTTAGTTTTCTGCAATATAGGCATTTTATGAAAAATCTGGTGATTCACGTATTGCAGGCGAATAAAAACGCATACCAGAAGATCAAGTCAAAGGTATCACAATTGATCCATAAAACGTTTGGTAGCTTTAGAAATGTCAGCGTAATCCGGCATTTCCCGACCGATAAATATAGCTATCACGCCGACGGGAGCAGAACCACTTATATCCCTGGAATTCGGGATACGGTGCTGCTGCAATCGGTACGCCTCCCGCATCAGGCGTTTAATTCGGTTACGATCGACTGCTTTCCGTACTTTTTTTTTGGGTACGCTGAATGCTATTTTGAGCGGAACAGGTGACGGTGCCTTTGTAGGAATATCGATGGGGTGACCCGGTGTTGCCGGAAGAACCGCAGATATAAACAAAAGCGGGTAGTGGTGAAATTTTTTTCCGTTTTCGAACACGTAACTGATCGATCGGGAATCTTTCAGTCGTTGGTGTGATCGAAAACGGAAATTCATTTTTTCATTACAGCGTGAAAATCAGTGTATAATACTGAGAAATGGTCTTTGGGATGGTCCTCAGCCGATCAAGGCTTCAGGGGGTGGCTTACACGGCTTTCAATCGGAATTCACTGGATACGGACAATTTTGCCCTTCCTTTCCGTCGTCTCCGGTTAATCACTTTCCGTCCGTTCTTTGTACTCATCCGGGCTCGAAAACCGTGCTTGTTCTTCCGTTTTCGGCGGGATGGTTGGAATGTCCTTTTCATGATAAATCAATTATAATTATCGAACTACGTTGCTCCACATCGTTTTTAAATGGGAGCACAAATGTAGAGCTTTCTTCTTAATTTACAAAATTTCACCTGGATTATCCGTTCATGGATGCCAGGAATTCATCGTTGTTACTGGTATTAAGCATAAACTTACGAATGTGTTCCATCGCTTCATCTGGTTTCATATCGGCCAGGAAATTACGCAGAATAAACATACGCTGCAGGGTTTCTTTTTCCAGGAGCAATTCTTCCCTTCGGGTACCGGAACGTGTCAGGTCGATGGCCGGATAGAGTCGTTTGTTAGCCAGGCTACGGTCGAGCTGAAGCTCCATATTACCAGTACCTTTGAACTCTTCGAAGATCACACCATCCATCTTGGAACCGGTATCGATCAACGCCGTGGCCAGAATGGTCAGGGATCCTCCATTTTCAATATTTCGTGCTGCTCCGAAGAATTTCTTGGGTTTGTGAAGTGCATTGGCTTCCACTCCACCGGATAATACTTTACCACTGGCCGGAGCCACGGTATTGTAGGCGCGGGCCAGACGCGTGATGGAATCCAGTAGAATGACCACATCATGACCCGATTCTACCAGTCGTTTGGCTTTTTCAAGGACGATGCCGGCCACTTTCACGTGATTGTCAGCAGGCTCGTCAAAAGTCGAAGCGATCACCTCGGCATTGACACTGCGTTTCATATCTGTCACCTCTTCCGGTCGCTCATCTACCAGCAGGACGATCATATAACATTCAGGATGATTCTTTGCTATAGCATTGGCAATATCCTTAAGCAAGAAGGTCTTACCGGATTTTGGTTGTGCCACAATCAATCCCCGTTGGCCTTTCCCGATCGGGGCAAATAAATCGATCATTCGGTTGCCAATATCCCGGCCCGTGGGTGAAGTGACCAACTCAAATTTTTCGGTTGGAAAGAGCGGAGTCAAATAATCAAAAGATACTCTTTCTCGAACTAGCCGGGGATCCAATCCATTGATCTTGGTGACCTTGAGTAAAGCAAAATACTTTTCACCGTCTTTGGGAGGTCGAATGCTTCCCTCTATTGTATCACCAGTCCGCAATCCAAATAGCTTGATCTGTGACGGTGAAACATAGACATCGTCCGGGGAAGAAATATAGTTGAAATCGGCCGACCTCAAAAACCCATAACCATCGGGCATCATTTCCAGTACACCCATTCCATCGATGACTCCATCCAGATCCAGATCAAATTTATCTTCCTTTTTAGGCTCGGGTTTGTTTTCTGCCTTGGTCTGGTCTTTGGGTGTGTTCTCTTTGGGCTTGTTTCTGTTACTATTGCTTTGGTTATTGTTGCTGCTA
>CBFGVZ010000350.1:0-2573 GCA_965652315.1 uncultured Saprospiraceae bacterium
CTTACCGATCCGGGCTCTCACCTTGAATCGGTAATCCCGATAGCTATCGGTGGGCCTGTGAGGTGGCCTGGCGGGAGAGTTATCCGAATCAAAAGCTTCCAACAACTTCCAAATTATCGACTTGCTCTGGAACTGATCAACCGCCCAAAAAATACAGAATTTGCAAACAACCGATTGGTTCCATACCAAAAGGCCCGGAAATTGGGATTATCCGCAAAATTGATGATCCGGCCCGATCCCACCGAAGCCACTTGTACCGCGCTTCCACCCCCAATGTGATTTCGGTTGGTTTTGTGAAGATAACCACTCCACAGAGGATCATCGGCATAAACGATCGGATTCCGAAAAGCCAGAGCATCGGTTGTAAAGACATAATTATTGGACTTGAAAACCGCCAGGATCTCATCCCGGTACCCGTAGTTGAGCGGGTGGGAAAGGTCGAGCCGGGTCTTCATGATCGAACCCCCGGTTACTCGGGCTCCATAGAAATCATCCATTCCGGAATAATCGACATCAGACGAATCGATCAACAACCCATCCTTATATTGAAAATGACCGGGAAACTGACCCGCAGCCCAGCGTCCCCCACTGCCCTGCACGATTAGAATCCCTCCTTCTGACAACCAGCGATTGAGTTTTTCCTTGGCTACTCCACGAATCGATCCCCCCGCCAGAACCAGCACATTGTATTCGTCCAGATCATAGGATGCAAACTGTGATCCATCCAGCCGGGTAACTGGAATGTGGTAACGCGTATCCATCAAATGCCATACCTCACCAGACGTGCTGACTGTCACCCCATCGCCTACCAAAAGTCCGATCCGTGGCAGGGTGATCTTTTTAAAATAATTGGAACCCAAATTCACTGCTCCGGTCAATCCAGTCGGTATCCCAGTGACTTCCACCCCGTCCTGCTCCACTGCTTCTTTCAATATTTTTTCAAGTAATTGCCGATCCTGATTTTGCACGGGAATCATAATACTGCCGTAGCCAAATTCCTGACCGTTATATTCGAACGGCCGAGTTGCCACGTACGCCCGTAGATCGTTCCGTAGCACCGTGTACAAAGTTCGGGGGGCCAGGTAATGTTCCCAGTGAAGGATATATGCGTATGAAGAAGGTCTGAAATGTCCCTTTGATACTGAGATCTCTGATATCTGTTCCACTCCAGATGGTTTCAGGACCTTCGCGTACGGCAGGTCAAACGCCAGGGGCAGAGTCCAGGTAGAAACGTCGTAAAACAGGCTGTCCTGAAAAGATGTATTGGTCTCAAAGATTGTCCGGACGAGTTGTTGTTGACGTTGATTCAGGGGTACGTAATAGGACTGTCCGGATTCAAAATGATGATCGCTGCCATCTACATCCGAAGTCATCCTGTACACTTCAATATCATGCAGCATCAGGATCCGTGCCAGTTCATCGGTCCGATAGGGCGCAATCCGTTCCCCAAAAACATAACCTTCGTCAGCGGAACGGTCCTGAGGCTGGAAAAAATCGCGTTGATAATCCTGCAATTCGCTTTTCAATTGCCGGCCAGCCCGCAGTGTGGAAAATGAAGTGGTCACTTGATTGCGTATGGTAAAAGGGAAGGTCACCACGCCGTGGTCTGAGTTCTGGACATGTCCTCGCGAACTGCCTTGTTCAAACAGAATGCCTACGCATCCCTGGATATCAGGATAAGTAGAGCCTTTGCCGTAATAAAAATCATCGAAGCTTTCCCGGGTATAGTACAGCGATCCAATGCTGTCCAGTGCCTTGGCATGGTATTGTCCGATGGCATCCGTCAACTGCTGATTGATTTCCGGTGTCATTGGATTGGTCCGCGAAGGGATCCCCGGCTGAAAAAAGTAGGTGGCATTGGTACCCATCTCATGGTGATCGGTCAGGATGTTGGGACGCCATTGCTGGTACAGCCGGATCTTGGCCTCGGTTTCTGGATGACAGATGGGCAGCCAGTCCCGGTTCAGGTCAAATCCGTAGTGGTTCGTCCGCCCCCCCGGCCACACCTCATCATATTCCCGGTCCTGGTTGTCGGGGTTCAGCGTCTTGCTTTTATTCATATTGACCCAGGTGGAGAATCGTTGCATTCCGTCGGGATTGAAACTCGGATAGAAAATGATGACCGTGTTGCGGAGCAGATCTTCTGTGTCAGCCGACTGGGAAGCTGCCAAATAATAGGCAACCAGTACTGCAGCATTGGCTCCGGATTGTTCATTGCCGTGGATAGAGTAGCCTTGCCAAACGATCAACGGACGGTCAGTGGGCAGATCATTGATTCGGGACCCCGGTTCGGACCATTTCAGGTGATCCTTCCTGATGTCATCCAGCCGAGCCAGATTGTCCGGGTGTGAAATATATAAATGTACCATGGGACGGTCTTCGTGGCTTTTGCCCAATACGTGAAATTGGATCCGGTCAGACTCTTCAGCGAGTTGCTTCAGGTAATAGGTCTGCTGGGTATGGGTGAGGTGCCACTCCCCTATCTGAAATCCGAGAAATTCTTCCGGTGTGGTGATCCCGGGATTAAGATTTTCGGTGTCCGGTAGGTAATAAGACAAATCTACCTGGCTGTG
>CBFGVZ010000351.1:0-2529 GCA_965652315.1 uncultured Saprospiraceae bacterium
GTCAGGGATGATTGAATCTAGGCATCTGGGATATATTACATTGTCAGTTTTTATATGCTATATATTTATAATCTTGACATTTTCTGATCTTGGATATGGAAAAAAGCTTTTTATAGTAAGTGGGTTTTTAATCATGGTGTTGGTTGCGTTAGGATTTGAGTTGTTTTCTAAGACCAGAAAAAGTAAGAAGAAAAAATATATATTATATTTGAGCGCCACAATACTCTTGGGTTATTTGATTGTTTTTGTTTTGAAATTGGTATAGTGGCAATCCGACATATTAGTCAACATGATAAATCCGACTGTGGTGTAGCTTGCCTGGCATCGGCAATGTATTTTTTTCGTAAAAGTGCGCCTGGACTTAATTGGCTTCGGGAGCGGAGCGGCACGACTAAGTTGGGGACTTCCATGTTAGGATTATTGCAGGCTGCCAGAGAATGTGGTTTGATTGCAGAAGGTTACGAGGCCGATATAGAAAGTTTGCGGGAATGTAATGACCTGACAATCCTACATGTGGTTAAGGAGCAGAAATGGTCGCACTATATAGTATGCTACGGATATGATTCTCGTAAAAAGCGATGGAATATTGGTGATCCTTCTATGCGGGATATCATCTGGCTTACAGATGAGGAGTTGTCCGGGATTTGGAAGACAAAAAAGTTGCTGCTTCTAAAAGATCCGAACCCGAACCGGGATAAAGACCTCTCTCGAACCAACAAGTGGAGGTGGTTGAAGCACTTGGTTCGAGAAGACATCAATATCCTTAGTTTAGCTCTGTTTCTGGGGGTATGTATTTCAGTTTTGGGGCTATCAACAGCTATTTTTTCACAGAAATTATTGGACAAAATTTTACCTTCGGGTGAAGTTACCATATTGATAGCTGGCCTTGCTTTGCTATTTGTGTTGTTACTGATCAGATCTGGATTTTCCTTGATCCGGCAAATATTTCTGTTCCGACAATCACGGGATTTTAACAACCGGATTCTGAATTTTTTCTTTGCACGGTTGATCCGATTGCCAATGACATTTTTTAGCCGACGCAAAACCGGGGATTTGGTAGCCCGGCTCAATGATATCCAACGTATACAAAAAACTATTTCCACCCTGGTTGCAGACGTAATGATTGATGTGATAATGATCATAGTTGCGACGGTTGGAGTGATGATGTATACTGCTGCCATTGGGTTATTCGTTTTGATTTGGATTCCGGTTTTTGGTTTGATCGTCTGGAGGTTTCATAGATCAATTGTGAATAGTCAGGACCTTGTGATGAAAAATTACGCGGTGAATGAACACAATTTTGTGGAAGTAGTTCGGGGTATTTCAACGATCAAATCTCACAGAAAAGAAAAAGTATATCAGAACCTAACAAATAAAATATTCTCCGATTTCCAACAATCGATTTACCAATTGGCGATGGTCGGAACACGGTTCAATTTTTTCTCTGAAGTCACAGGGACTGTGTTCCTGATCCTGGTGGTGGGTTGGTCCTCCTGGTTGGTATTGCAGGAACAAATGACTAGTGGTGCGTTAATGGCAGTTCTTCAGTTGACGGCCCTACTGATGGCTTCTGCCGGCACCTTGGCTATGACCAATATTCAGTTGCAGGAAGCGCGTATTGCCTTTCAAAGAATGTATGAATTCACCTCTTTAAATTTAGAAAATATCGAGAATGAAGAAGACTCAATAAAATTATCGGAATTTAAAGAATTGAAGGTCAATCAATTGTCGTTCCGGTTTCCAGGTAGGAGTCTGTTATTGGAAAACGTTTCATTTGGAGTTCAAAAAGGTGAAATGATTTCCATCTGGGGTGAGATAGGAAGCGGAAAAAGTACACTTTTCAACATCTTATTGCGCCATTTGATTTACGAATCCGGTGAGATTACTATCAATGCAAAGGATATTTCTGAGATTCAAATTAGTGAGTTACGGACCCTTATTGGTGTTGTGCCACAATCACCGATTGTATTCAACGGATCTCTATACTCCAATATCTTTCTAGGGAGTCCACCTTCATCAGAGGAAGCACTTAAGAAATTTCTCGAAGAATATGGGTTAGATCATATTTTCCAAAAATTTCCCAATGGGTATATGACCCTCCTGGAAGAAAATGGGAACAACATATCCGGAGGTCAAAGGCGGATGCTGAATCTTGTGCGAACGTTGTATGATTGTCCACAATTACTACTACTAGACGAACCCACCTCAGACCTGGATCATGAATCGTTTCATTTTTTATTAACTGTGTTGGAGCAATTAAAAGAACAATGTGGTATCATAAATCTTACCCATGACGTTCGTCTCGCAAGGCAATCAGACCGTATTTATATTTTGAAAAATGGAAGGATGGATGAATTTGGTACTCATGACGAGCTTATGGCGTGTGATAATTTGTATACCAATGCCTGGAAGGATTACCTAATGCCAATGAATGTATGAGAAAAATATTGATTACAATCTTAATACTAGTAGTTGCAGCATTGACAGCTTTCTTCTTATCCGGGATTTTGGAAAAGCAGAATGAAATTG
>CBFGVZ010000352.1:0-2503 GCA_965652315.1 uncultured Saprospiraceae bacterium
GACCACCCCCATACACCGACCACGGTCACCTTTGAAGAATCCACGAGAGTAAGACAGGAATACCGGGAGCAAACACCCGATCGAACCGACAGCCCGATCAGTCCCAAAACCATGAACGGACGGACCGAAACGACTCCGGCGCACCTGGCAGAAGAAGATTCGCATGTGGAGACCCTCACCGAGGAAGCGCAACAATCGTACCCCGATCTATTTGATTTCCCAGTGTCATCGGACCTTTCTGATCGTCTTGGCAATTCCAAAATTGAGCACCTGAACCGAATTCTAACGATCAATGATAAAATTCTGTTCATCAATCACTTGTTTGGAGGTGAAGCCATACCCTTCCAGGAAAGCCTGAAAAAATTTGAAGGTTTTTACACCTACGAAGAAGCGATACAATACGCCTCTCGTGATCTGGTGGTCCAATATCAATGGACCGATGCTGACAAATACGATACGGTCCGTCAGTTTATGAAACAAGTGAAGCGTTTGTACAATTAATTTTCACACCTACATCCGGTACCTGCCGGATCAGCGGCCTGACAAATTTGATTGGTGGAGGTAAATTTTAGCATAGGAAGGTGTTTAAAAAAAAGTAAATCAGTCCATTGGTTGCTTAAAAATGGGTATATTACCATTTTAAAATTTGATCCGTCATCCGACACAAAATGGAACCACGTCAATTATGGGCAGCCGATCCGGAGACCCTTGCCAAAAACAATCTGACTCGTTACATCCACTGGCTCAATACGAATTATGATCTGGATATTCCTCTGGAATATGAAACCCTTCACCGATGGTCAGTAGATCATATTGAAACATTTTGGGAATCCCTGTGGAAGTTTTTCAACGTCATCAATCACCGGTCCTATGATTCAGTAACCAATGGGCAAGCTATGCCCCATACCCGCTGGTTCCTCAATGCCAAAATCAATTATGCTGAACATATCTTCAGAAATTCGACCAGGGAATTTCCGGCTCTGATCAGTAAATCAGAAATTCGGGAGACGGACTATACTACCTGGGAATCCCTGGAGAACCAGGTAGCCCACCTACAAACCTATTTCAAAGGATGCGGCATCACATCCGGCGATCGAATTGTCGGATTCCTCCCCAATATTCCTGAAGCGACGGTTAGTTTCCTCGCCACCAATAGTCTGGGAGCCATTTGGTCGTGTTGTTCCCCCGATTTTGGGGTCGACAGTGTGCTCGATCGATTCAGTCAGATTCACCCCAAAATCCTGATCACTGTTGATGGATATAAATATGGCGGAAAGGCTTTTGACCGGCGAGAAGTAGTTGAAGCCATCAAAGAAAAAATCCCTTCCATCGAACAGGTCATACTGATTCCCTATTTGGAACCGGACAAACCCAATGTCAGATCCAAAAATCATGTTTTGTGGGATTCCATATTCAAAGGTCCGGCACCGGATCTGCGATTTACACCCGTAGATTTCAATCACCCGATGTGGGTATTGTATTCTTCGGGGACCACAGGCAACCCCAAAGCAATAACCCATAGTCACGGGGGTATGCTACTGGAACACCTGAAATATATGGCATTTCACAATGACGTGCATCGGGGTGAACGATTTTTCTGGTATACAACGACAGGTTGGATGATGTGGAATTTTGTCCAGGCCAGCCTTTTGTGCGGCGCCACGGCGGTCCTATTTGACGGAAGCGCCGGTTATCCCGATCTTTCCGCGCTCTGGGATTTTGCTGAGGAAATTGGCATTCATCATTTTGGAACCAGTGCCCCATTTATCGTCGCTTGCATGAAGGCGGGCATCAATCCCGCCAGGAAATTCAATTTTGAGGCCCTTCGATCGATCGGATCCACGGGAGCTCCGCTTCCTCCTGAGGGATTTGACTGGATATATCAACATATTAAAGAAGACGTATGGCTTTGCTCGATGAGCGGGGGAACCGATGTCTGTACGGCTTTTGTGGGTGGATGTATTTTGAAGCCGGTGATCGAAGGCTATATCCAGTGCCGGGCATTGGGGGTAGCGATGTTTTCCTACGATGAGGAGGGGAACACGGTGTGGAATGAAACCGGCGAGATGGTGATTACTAAACCCATGCCGGCGATGCCGATCTATTTTTGGAACGACGATCAATTTGTCCGCTATCAGGAAAGTTATTTTGAACACTTCCCGGGAGTTTGGCGGCACGGTGATTGGGTGGAAATCACGGAAAATGGAATGCTGAAAATTCTCGGGCGATCGGACGCAACCCTTAATCGGCACGGGGTTCGGATCGGGACTGCTGAAATTTATCAGATTATTGACAAGTTTCACGACGTGGAGGACAGTTTGGTGGTCAATCTTGAATTGCCAACCGGGGATCACTACATGCCCATTTTTATTAAAATGAAACCAGCAAAGGAATTAACCGAAGCCCTCATTTCGAAAATTTCCCAAAGCCTGCGAAGGGATTGTTCACCCCGCCATATTCCAGACCGATTCATTAAGGTGGACGACATCCCATACACCATCAG
>CBFGVZ010000353.1:0-2496 GCA_965652315.1 uncultured Saprospiraceae bacterium
CTTAATTCAGGACGAAATTATTCGTTTGGGGGAACGATTTATACCGGGGCTGCCTATTCTACCTATAAAGATTCCGGAATCCAGTGGGAGTCTACCGAAACCACCGATTTTGGTTTTGAATCCGAGTTGTTTGATGGTAAAATATTATTCAACGTCACCTATTTCAACAGGCAGACAGATGATATTTTGTTCCAGCCTTCAGCCAGTGTGTCTTCTGTGCTGGGAGTTGGAATTAGTGAAACGAATACCGGAGCTGCAAAAAATACCGGGTGGGAATTTGAGTTGGGTCTGCGTAATGAGATCAATGACTTTGGATATTTTGTAAATGGGAATTTCTCCATCATAAACAATGAGGTAATTACACTTGGACTGGGTAATGTGGAACAACCGAATGGGTTCATAGGAAATGGTTCATCTTTGTTTATTGGGTATCCCATGCAAATGTATTACGGATATCAATCCGACGGGGTGTTTTTAAATGAATCAGATATTGAAAACTGGGCCAATCAAACAAAGGTGACTCCAAGACCTCAGCCGGGTGATGTTCGTTACAAAGATATAAGCGGACCCGATGGAGTGCCCGATGGCCAGGTTGACCCTACCTACGACCGAACCTATCTGGGCAGCCGAATTCCCAAATATACTTTTGGTGCCAATATCGGTTTCACATTCCGAAATGTAGATTTTTCAGCATTCGTACAGGGAGTAGCTGGAGTGAAAGGTCAATTGACCGGATATGCCGGTCTGGCTTTTTTCAACCTTGGCAACATCCAGAGGTGGCAGATGGAGGGAAGGTTTGATCCGGACAATCCAGTGCAATATCCTGATTATCCTCGTTTGGAGGTGGTTACTAATAGCGGAACACCCAATACTGTTTTATCTGATTTTTGGGTGATCGATGCTTCGTATATGAGATTGAAAAACGTACAACTGGGCTATACTTTACCTGACCAGTTGTTACAAAGAATTGGCAGTCAAAATTTACGGTTTTACGTGAGTGGTGAAAACTTGTTTTCACTGAATAATTACCGTCAGGGATGGGACCCTGAAGTCAATACCGGCGGAGCTTATTATCCGGTATTATCTACATTTACTTTTGGTTTAAACTTGAAATTCTGATCTTATGAAGACATATAATATCCACTTATCAAATACTACTATTGTCACCATATCTGTAATGCTCGGATTGATACTGTCATCCTGTGGGGATAAACTGAATCAATTCCCCACCGACGCATTTGCGAAAGATAATTTCTGGAATTCTGAATCCAATGCACTAATTGCTTTGACTGGAGCGTACCGGGGCGGAATCACTTACGGAACCCAAACCGTTGCTTCGGACTGGTGGACATATTGCGGGTTGGTTTTTTTGGATTTGGCGACGGATAATGCCTACGACAGAAGAGGCGATAACTCTACCATCAACAGGTTGACAAACGGGACATTGTTACCCAATAACAATGTGGTAAATGGATACTGGACTGGCTCCTACAAAAGAATTGCAATTTGTAATGACTTCTTAGAAAATATAGAACAAGTTGATATGGATCCGGCCAAGATCAGCCGGATGCGTGCGGAAGTTCGATTTTTAAGAGCTACACAATATTTTTATATGTCCCAATTCTGGGGATCGGTACCTTTGGTTACCTCCACGCTCACACCAGATGAAGCGAATAACGTGTCGAAAGCTTCCAAAGCAGACATCGTGAATTTTGTAATTACTGAATTGAGTGAAGCGGCAGTGGATTTGCCTCGCTATGCGGACATACCAGCTTCGGAGATTGGTCGGGCAAGTAAACAGGCTGCGCTGGCATTTTTGGGGAGGATGTATCTCAGTGAAGCTAGGTATAATGAAGCAGCTCAGGCTTATAAACAAATCATTGATCTGGGAGATAACATCATAGATCCGGATTATCAATCTTTATTTAATACACAAAATGAAGACAGCCCCGAAAATATCTTTAGTGTACAGTTTTTAGGCGGACAGGCTGCCAACGCTATGCCGCAGCATGCGTATCCGGCAGTCGCAGGTGGGTGGCATTTTTATAATCCACTGGGAAGCCTGGCTGACTCGTATGGATTTGATGATGGATCCCCCCTATCCTATGATGATCCCCGATTCAACTATGATAATATGGGTGAAAACCGCGATCCCCGGTTTAGGTACAATCTTCTGTGGGATGGAAGTACCTTCGGAGACTATGTTTATAATTGTCACCCGGATGCTACTGAGTCCCTTGACCAGTTGACTTATTCCAAACAAGCTACCAGAAGTGGATATGGTTTGCGGAAGTTTTTCGATGAGTCCTTTTCTGGAAACCTTCGGGGTGATTACGGGGGGAATCTTCCCATAATAAGATATGCAGAAGTGCTTTTAAGTTATTTGGAAGCAGAGCTGGAAGCTGGAAATCAAATTACTCAGGAACTTCTGGATCTAACCATCAATGCAGTACGTGGAAGAGAATCTGTGGGATTACCACCCATTCAGGAAACGGA
>CBFGVZ010000354.1:0-2494 GCA_965652315.1 uncultured Saprospiraceae bacterium
TGCAAAGAAAGCGGAGCACATTATTCCGTCGATCCGTCGGATCAGTACGAACTGGAAGTGATCCTCAAATACGATAATGCCGTTCTTGGGGAAATGGAAGCCCATTGGATTTACGGCGATGATTTTGGCAATAATATCGCACCAGCCCGGACCTTCAGTCTTTTTTCCGAGATTGCCGGATTGATGAAATCGGGTATGATTCAGGGAGGAAGTTTCAAAAATGCTATCGTCATCCAGGATGATGACATCAGCTCCGAAGAGATAAAAACAGAAATTCACAAATACATTCCCGACAGTTCAGACGTTTCAGTAAGGAATCAGGTAGTCAATGGGCCATTGTTATTTCCCAATGAACCGGCCCGCCACAAAATATTGGATATGTTGGGCGATCTGTCGTTATTGAACCGTTATATCAAAGGCCGTATCCGTGCAATACGACCAGGCCATACGGGTAATTATAATTTTGCCAGATATCTAATTAATTCTTTTTATGGATAAGAGTAAATCAGAGAAAATTCCACATTACGATCCAAATCAGACCCCTGTGAAGGATATCAGTGCAATCATGGATATGCTACCGCATCGGTATCCGTTTTTGCTGGTTGACAAGATCATTGAACTGAGCGAAAAGAGGGTAGTAGGAATCAAAAACATTACGATCAATGAATCCTGCTTTCAAGGTCATTTCCCAGGTAATCCGGTGTTTCCGGGGGTTTTGCAGGTGGAAGCACTGGCTCAGACAGGAGGAATCCTGGCCTTATCCCAAATGAAGCAGGACGTCAAATGGGATACATATTTCCTGAAAATTGATAATACGAAATTTCGAAAAATGGTAGGACCTGGTGATACATTAATCCTGGTAATGGAGTTGATCCATCCCATTCGCAGAGGGTTCTGTTATATGCATGGAAGGACCTATGTAGGAGAAGAATTGGTTTCAGAAGGTGATTTTACCGCTAAAATTGAAAAGAGAAAAAGATCATGATTGTAAATGATAATGCCTTCATTCATCCCGCAGCCAAACTGGGCAGCGATGTTAAAGTGGATCCTTTTACGACAATAGCTGGGGATGTAGTGATAGGTGAAGGTACCTGGATCGGACCTCATGTTACCATCATGGATGGGGTGAGAATCGGCCGCAACTGTAAGATTTTTCCGGGTGCCGTACTGGGCGCAATACCCCAGGATCTTAAATACAGTGGGGAGGATACCACACTCATCATCGGCGATAATGTAATTATCCGGGAATATTGTACACTCAATAAAGGAACCGAAGCGGGTGGTTCGACCCGCATCGGAGACAGTTGCCTGCTGATGGCCTACGTCCATATCGCGCACGATTGTATCCTCGAGAACAATTGTGTGCTTGCGAATTGTGTCAACCTGGCTGGACACATCCACCTGGAACCATTTGTTCAGCTCGGTGGTCTGACCGCTGTCCACCAGTTCGTCAAAATCGGTACGCACAGTTTCATCGGAGGCGGATCGTTGGTTCGGAAAGATGTCCCGCCTTATATAAAAGCTGCCCGGGAACCGCTGGCTTTTTCCGGAGTCAATACGATCGGACTGCGACGGCGAGGATTCACAACTGATGCGGTGCACCAGATCGAAGATATTTACCGGACTTTGTATGTCAAAGGAAATAACGTGCGTCAGGCTGTGGATCGAATTATTGTTGAAGCTCCGGATTCCGAATACAAAACGGTTATCCTGGATTTTATAGAAAGCAGTCAGCGCGGATTGATTCGAGGATATAAAAACAGATAACTTCTCATGCCCCATGTGACCATTGAGGGAGTAAATCTGCGAAAGGATTTCGCACATCAGACTATTTTCGAGGGGATTAGTTTTACATACCAGAATACAGACTCCATAGCCGTGACCGGAGCGAATGGAAGCGGCAAGTCTACCCTGCTTCGTATGATATCAGGCATGGTTACCATTACTGAAGGTCAGATCCGGTGGTCGCTGGATGGCCGCAAGTTACCTACCCATCACACTTATGAATACCTTTCATTCTGCTCGCCCGGTTTCCATTTTGATGACCGATTCACGGTACGGGAAATAATAAAGCAGTATTGCAAAGTCAAGCCGCTCCAGCACGGTATGAGCCCGGATGACCTGATCGGCCTGATCGGATTTGGAGCCCATAGTCATAAATTAATTAGTGAATTGAGTAGCGGAATGAATCAGCGGGTGCGCCTGGTACTCACGCTTTGTACGCAGACTCCGGTTCTTTTTCTGGATGAACCCTGCACCAATTTGGATCAACAGGGAGTGGAGTGGTATCAGGAGATGGTGGACCGGTTTTGTTCGCACAAACTGGTATTTGTCGCGTCCAATGATCCACGGGAATACCTTTTTTGTAAGGACCAGTTGTCCCTGATGGATTATCTGGTGAAATAGCCTATTAGTTCCTTCGATGATTTTTTCTTCCTGTTTTGCCCTTGTGTTGGAATTTTTGTTTTCTCCAAAATAATATCGTCCAACTGGC
>CBFGVZ010000355.1:0-2489 GCA_965652315.1 uncultured Saprospiraceae bacterium
TCATAACTGCTCCAGTCCATCGTCTCATTGCGCTTCGACTGGTCCACGCATTCAGCGAGGGTTTTTTCATCATAAGCCAGGCCGTGTTTGTCCAATACCTCCTGGGGAACACCGTCCCATACGTGAGGAGTGTTACCCATATAGCCCAGACATGCTACACCTTCCTTGCTGGTAAAATATCCGCACGCCACCAGATTCCGTAAAGTGGAAAAGAACCGTGCTCCCTGGCTGTACTCCGGTTGGACATCATGTGGATAGGCTATATCTTCCACTATTTCGATTTGCTGAGCATTGTCCAGATCTACAAATTCCTTCCCAAACCGCCGCCGGCTCTCCTGATTGATCCATTGTAATCCACCCCGCAATGGGACTTGAAATTCGGGTTTGTCCAGAGCCATAAAGTCAATAAAGGTAAACACATCCGTATCCGTAGCAGATCCATAAGTGTCATCCGCAGGTATAATAATATCGGCCAGCACATTGATCAGAGCTTCTTCTTCAGTAGTGAAAAAAGACCCAGCCACCAGGGCTGTATCCCGCTTCAATTCCTCTGTAGTCCGGCCGATTGTGAAAGGATTGTCCGCCTTCTTCGGCACACCGGCCAGTTTTTGACTCTCCTCTGGGCCACAAGCCGTAAGGACAAATCCCGAAGCCACCGCTCCAGTCACAATATATTTGAGTGATCTTCTTCGGTCCATTACAAATTCATTTTTTTAAGTTCATCAATCAGATAATCCGAAGCGCGCCACGCCAGTGCCAGAATGGTCCAGGTAGGATTCTTGTCCGCTTGAGAAACGAATACCCCCCCATCCACTACAAATAAATTATCGACGTCATGGCACTGGTTAAACGTATTGGTCACGGAGGTGTTTTTATCGAGCCCCATCCGTGTAGTCCCTACTTCGTGGATGATCCGGCCAGGGGCTTCCAGTCCATAATTACTATCCGCACCGGGTTTCTCACCGGTTGGAACAGCGCCCAGTGCATGGATGATTTCTTCAAACGTGTCCTGCATATGTTTCGCCTGTTTGATCTCATCATCGGTCCAGTGATAGTTGAACCGCAGAACGGGTATGCCGTATTGATCCACCACATCGGGATCGATTTCACAATAATTGTCCTTTTGCGGTACCGATTCACCCCTTCCAGCGAAACCAATCCGGGCACCGTAAAACCGTTTCACATCCTCCTTGAGTGATAATCCATATCCTCCGGCTTTTTTCATGTTACCATTTTTGTCTGGAAATTTGCCATTCAGATTTTCCATACCAAATCCGGTTCCGTATCCGGGCATATACATCCCGCCCCCATATTCAATATGGTATCCCCGTGTAAAATCGAGGTCTTTGCTGTCATTCAGCCACCAGGGGGTGTAGACCAGCATACCGCGGGCCGCATCTTCATTGTACCGGGTCCGGTCGAGCAATTCCGGTAAAATCGCACTCCGGGAAGCGCCGGTGGAATCGTGCAAATAATGGCCCACTACTCCGCTGGAATTCCCCAGTCCGTTGGGATGTGCTGCGGATTTGGAATTGAGCATGATCCGGGCGGTACTGCAGGAACTTGCTGCCAGAACCACCACCTTCGCACGGACCTTATATTCCTGCATATCCTGTTTGCTGATATAGGATACCCCGGTGGCCCGGCCATTTTCATCGGTCAGTACCTCCCGCACCATCGCATCCACATACAAATCCATATTGCCCGTCTCCCTGGCCGGTTTTACTAACACTGAGGAAGAGGAAAAATCCGCGTAAACGTTGCAGGCCCTGTTGCATTGCTGGCAGTAATAACAGACCCCCCTGGAATCATTCAATCTTTTGGTCAATACTGATTTTCGGGCCGGAATTACAGGTATTCCCAGACTTTCCACCCCTTTTTTCAAATACAATTCATGCAGCCGCGGCTTGGGGGGCGGTAAAAAATATCCGTCCGGTTCGTTGGGAATATTTTCCCTGGTGCCGTAAATTCCTACCAGTTTATCTACCTTATCATAATAGGGTTTTACATCATCATAACCGATGGGCCAGTTGTCCCCCTTCCCGTCGTAATCTTTGCGTTTGAAATCGAGCGGCCCAAAACGTAGCGAAATCCGCCCCCAGTGATTCGTACGTCCCCCGACCATATGAGACCGGAACCAGTCAAACTCTGAATCTCCTTTCCGGGTATAAGGCTCTCCATCAATCTCCCAGCTCCCATACGCCATATCCAGATCGCCAAAACCCCTCGTAGGTGTACTGGCTCCCCGGCGAGGGGATTCGTAGAACCACTTCATCTGGGTCTGAGTTTCCGGATCGGCCGGATCAAAATCGGGTCCGGCCTCCATCATGGCTATCTTCAGACCCGCCTCAGCCAGAATCTTCGCCGCCATACCTCCTCCTGCACCCGATCCTACGATACAGACGTCATAGACCGGGTTTTGCGCTTTGATTTGAAACATAGAAATTATTTTGTTTTATACTTAGGATTCTTCAGTCGCTCAAAATACG
>CBFGVZ010000356.1:0-2449 GCA_965652315.1 uncultured Saprospiraceae bacterium
TGCCTGGATTTCAGGTAATTGGAAATCACCATGATGGCCGTGATGGCAATCGCGAATGCCGGAATGAGAAACGGATTTCCGTAATCCCTGCTGAGTATACCGATTACCGTGCCAAGCAAGGCTACGAGCGTAAAGGTCCGCACGCCTGCCATTTGCGGTTTGTTCTTTTCCCGTTGCAACCCGACCAGTAAGCCCAGGCCAAAGGCAATACCCAAGGTTATTAGATCGTCGTATTTCATCAGATACCAAGATATACGGAAAACGATAATATCTGTGAATTTTTATGTGTTTATTTGTCGTTGAAAAAAAATTATCTATATTTCGGTAACGTACACTAATCCGTATCAATCGAGCGGTCCATCACACACTAAAAATTCATAATTGAAACAAAATATACGATCTTCCAACAAGCTTTCCAACTGGCTGTCTTATCTGGGCCCGGGAATCATCACCGCTGCACTGGTATTCGGCCCAGGTAGCCTCACGTTGACCTCCAAACTCGGTGCACTGTATCAATATCAAATGATTTGGGTGGTCGTCGTTTCGACCATACTGATGCTGGCATTCACGAGCATGGGTGCACGGATCGGGATCGCGACCCAAAGTTCTCTGTTGGAAACTTTCCGCCAGAAATGGGGAAATTGGGCCGCATGGGCTACGGGTTTGGGCATTTTTTTGATTTGCGCTTCATTTCAGGCGGGAAATTCGGTCGGTGCTGGTATCGCCTTTGCGGAATCGTTTGGTACGACGGCTCCACCCTGGATCGTTGGTGTGGTTCTGGTAGGCATTGCGCTATTGTTTTTCAAGTCGTTTTATCAGATTCTGGAGAAGGTGATGATCATCATGGTGGGCATCATGCTTTTATCCTTCCTGATCACCTTGATCGTGACCCGACCCAATATACTCAAAGTACTGGAGGGGCTGGTTCCCGTCGTTCCGGATGGTTCACTGATCATGGTCATTGCTATGGTGGCCTCGAGTTTTTCCATCGCCGGAGCGTTTTATCAATCCTATCTCGTACAGGAGAAAGGCTGGAAAAAAGGACAGGTTCACCAGGTGGTCCGCGAAAGTTTTGTCGGGATTATTATACTGGGCACCATTTCAGGGATGATCCTGATCAGTGCTGGTACGGTGCTATTCCCTCAGGGAATTGAAGTGAATACGGCTACCGATATGGGTAAAGCGCTTGAACCCGTTTACGGAAGTTGGGCGAACTATCTTTTTATGTTAGGACTCTTTGGTGCCTCCTTCTCATCTTTGATAGGGAACGCTACAATTGGGGGTACGCTTTTCTCTGATGCACTTTCTCTGGGGCGTAATCTCAATAGCCGGTCTGTAAAGATTTCAATATCTTCGATCATGATTATCGGTGCAGCGGTAGCGATCGTATTCGGAAGACTGCCTCTTGAATTGATCATTTTTGCACAGGGCGTCACCATTTTTGTGGTTCCATTTATTGGTTTGGGTATTTTTCTGATCGCCAATGACCGTGAATTAATGGGACCATTGGCCAACAGTAAATGGAATAATGTGCTTGGCGTGATCGGACTGATCGTCCTGTTTGGCCTGGCTATTGGTAATTTTATTAAAATATTTTTATGAAAACGATAGAAGAACTCGAGGAGCGGCTGTCACAACCCTCTGAAAGATTGATTAGGGATCTGGAAAAAATCGAGGGGGATATCCTGATCCTGGGCGTGGGCGGGAAAATGGGACCCAGCCTGGCCGCACTGGCACAAAGGGCTAATCAACATCTGAAACAATCCAGGCGGATCATAGGCGTGTCGCGGTTTTCTGACCAGGCATTGAAGACCCGATTGGAAGCGCAGGGCATCGAGACCATTTCTGCTGACCTGATGATCGAGGAAGAATTGCAAGCATTGCCGGAGGTGAAGAATGTGATTTATATGGTAGGTAAAAAATTTGGTACCGGCGGGAATGAACACCTGACCTGGGCTATGAATGCCTATCTGCCGGGACGCGTAGCGGAGAAATTTAAAAATGCGCGCCTCGTGGTTTTTTCATCGGGTAATATCTATCCATTTGTGCCGGTGTATTCCGGAGGTGCAACTGAATCCACTGCCCCCGAGCCTCTCGGGGAATATGCCCAGTCCTGTCTGGGCCGGGAACGGATATTCGAGCATTTTTCCCATCGGTTCGACATCCCGATGCTGATTTACCGGCTCAATTATGCCGTGGAAATGCGGTACGGCAACCTCCTGGAAATCGCTACAGCCGTGCACCAGGACAAACCAATCGACCTGCGGGTAGGCCATATGAATGTGATCTGGCAGGGCGATGCCAACGAGATTGCAATTCGGTCCTTACTGCATTGTGATTCTCCGCCTGCTATACTCAATGTAACTGGTCCCGAAACCATTTCCATCCGTTGGGTAGCGGAGGAATTCGGGCGGCTGATGGGTAAGCAACCCCATTTCAATAGTGAAGA
>CBFGVZ010000357.1:0-2448 GCA_965652315.1 uncultured Saprospiraceae bacterium
CTTTCAAATTGTGACCGCAGGCAGTGGCATTATCCATACCGAAATTATTGAAAAGAAATCGAAAATGCGACTCCTGCAATTGTGGCTTAACCTCCCCAAAAAAGACCATGGGCCACACTCAGGGTACAAAATCTGTCCGAAGAATAGGTACCGGTAAGTAGCAAGCAGGGTGTAACTATAAAATTATAGCGGGTCGTTGGCAGGGTTGACGTCTCCGGTTCAAAACCACACAGCTTTGATTGCCACCGACATTGCCATTAATCCCGGTGTTTCAACAGTGCTTCGTCTGCCGGGCAACTACAATACTTTCCTTTACACCCTGAAGGGTAATGTACGAGTAGGCCACGAAAAAGAGCAATTAGACCAAGGACCAGGTAGGGTGGTTAAACCCGTTAAAAGAAGAAGTTGAAAGTGAAATGCACCTGAAGGGAGGCGAAAAAGGGGTTCGTTTTGTACTCTAAGGTTGGGATCTCTGGTATAAGTCAGCAACCTTAATTTCGAATCTGTGAGGTTTCCTACGCTGATCTTTAGGCAGTATGTTGGAATCCATCCCCATTCTCTAAAAAGTACAATTCCCGCAATAATAAAAGGTTGATAATCAATCGATGATTTCTCAATCATATTCTTTCAAAAACACATTTCCGGAAATAGTTAAGTTTTCAGACCTGGTATGACAGTCTAATTTTGGATGATCGTCAGCATTTATCCTGACATTTCTTATGAATATTAGAACTTGAAAATTTAATAACTATTTAATCCAGTAAGATGAAAAAGATCATGTACAAAGCTGTGCTTTGCTTTACCCTATTCCTGATTTGCAGTCATTCTGCACTGGCAGCAGAAACCAGCGAAATTGACACAGGAGTAACCGCCTGGATGCTGGTGTCCACGGCTCTGGTACTGTTGATGGTCCCTGGTCTGGCCATGTTTTATGGCGGGTTGGTTCGTACTAAAAATGTACTGGGAACCATGATGCATTGTTTTGCAGCGATGGCCATTATGACAGTCATCTGGGTGATCTGTGGTTACGCAATGTGTTTTGGACCTAACGTACTGGGGGGGTGGTTTGGCTGGAGTAATGACCTGGTATTTCTGAAAGCACTCGACAATTCTATTCTGGATGCAGGAGTACCCGAGTACGTCTTCAGTATGTTCCAGGCAAAGTTTGCTATTATCACGCCTGCGCTCATCGCAGGTGCCCTGGCTGAGCGGGTCAAATTCAAATCGTTTTGCATATTCATTGCTGCGTGGGGACTTCTGGTCTACAATCCTTTGTGCCACTGGGTATGGGCTAGTGACGGTTTTCTCTATAATATGGGAGCCAACGGAGCGATCGATTTTGCTGGTGGTACGGTGGTACACATTTCCGCCGGAGTCAGCGGGCTCGTGGCGGCCATTTACATCGGTGCCCGGCGTGGATACCCGCTGATGCATATGCCGCCAAGCAACCTGGTGATGACCATGATCGGCGGTGGATTACTATGGGTGGGCTGGTTCGGATTCAATGCCGGTAGCTCCATCAGCAGTGGTCTGCTTACCGCTCAGGCTCTCACGGCTACACAGATAGCAGCGGCCGCCGGTGCCTTAACCTGGATGATCGTGGAAGTCTTCCACAATGGTAAAGCCACAGCTTTTGGATTGGTTTCCGGGATTCTGGCCGGCCTGGTGGCAGTGACTCCTGCAGCTGGCGTAGTGCAGCCCTTCGGGGCCATGGCGCTCGGGTTTTTCGCCTCCATATTATGCTACCTGGCCATTATCGTTAAAAACAGGCTTGGATATGATGACAGCCTGGATGCCTTTGGTATACATGGTGTCGGTGGTATTGTAGGTGCTTTGTTACTCACCTTTTTTATCCGGGACAGTTGGATGGATTCGGCAGTGGAAGCTGCCGGGGGTGCCTGGTCTGTCGGGCAGCAATTTGTGGTACAGTTGTCTGCAGTCGGGATCGCCATTGCCTATGCCGTAGTATGTACCTTGATCCTGATATTTATTATCGATAAAGTGTTCGGATTTCGTTCTTCCACTGATGAAGAGATGGAGGGCCTCGATAGTTCCTACCACAGTGAACACGGATACGGAATGGTCAACCCAAATTAAAATTTAAATTATGAAACTCATCATTGCCATAATCAGAGAAACACAACTTGAAAAAGTCCGTCAGGCCTTGCTCGAAGCCGAAATAGGACGTATCACTGTTAGCCGGGTTGCCGGACACGGAAAACTGGTCGATCCGGAAATTTATCGCGGCAAAAAGATCGTGCCCGGACTGGTGGCCAAGATGAAACTCGAAATCGCTGTGAACGACGCCTTCGTCGATATCACGGTAAATACCATCATCGAAACGGTGAAAGCTTCATCACCCAACGGATCCACCGGAAACAAAGGCGACGGAAAAATATTTATCCTCCCCATCGAGGAATGTATCCGGATCAGCACAGGAGAACGGGG
>CBFGVZ010000358.1:0-2424 GCA_965652315.1 uncultured Saprospiraceae bacterium
TTTACGGATTTATCCACTGATAATCAGTATTAATGGGGTAGGGTCAGGATGGCAGAATTTATCGGTCGAGGATGTACCGCAGGCTAAATCCACCTCCACCCGGTTCAAATCCCCGTCCACCGATGAGATATAAATGTGGCATCCAATCCAGGGATACGTTCAGGGGAATATCTCCGAAAGCGTAATCCAGACCAATGGCGCCCAGACCTCCAACCCCGATTCCACCAGATGAAAGGAGGACGGAGCCACCTACTCCCCAATACCAGGTAAGACCCCTGATATCGTTTGCAAAGTCGTTGTGTACTTCAAAACTGAGACTGGCATAGACATCTCCAAAATAAAATCCCCCCAACAATTCAAAGGCTCCCTGGGAACTGACGAATTGCTTATAGGTAACGTTGGCACCGAGCCCACCACGGATCCCAACCGCCCGGGAATAGTCCTGTGCCTGAGAGGTGGCGATAAATCCAATGAACAATGCAAGAAATAAAATCAACTGTTTTTTCATGGTGAATACATTTCTGTGATCAGTTTGTATATAACAATCCAGTCGATATCTTATCAGCTGAATCATTTCACAATGTCAGGACTCTACTATAAATTTTATGGGGGCATGGTACGCCCATTTAAAAATGAAATCCCTGTAATTATTGTGACTCCGACAGGATTCGAACCTGTGACCTACTGATTAGAAGTCAGTTGCTCTATCCAGCTGAGCTACGGAGCCAATTTCTCAATTTAGCGCCACAAAAGTAAAAAATTACGATGCAAATGACTACTTTTTCGCCCGACAAATTCCAATACCCGTATTTCAAAAATCAAACACCATTATGCCAGACGCCAATTCTGTAAAAGTGGACATTGACCCTACATGGGCTACCGTTCTGGAGGAAGAATTCCGTAAGCCCTACTTTGCCAATCTCGTTTCGTATCTTCGAACAGAAAAACAAAAAAAACGGGAGATATATCCCCCAGGTCCCCTTATTTTAAATGCCTTCAATACTACACCATTTGACCGGGTGAAAGTGGTCATTCTCGGCCAGGATCCTTATCATAGGCCTCAACAGGCCATGGGTTTGAGCTTTTCTGTACCCCGGACGATTGGTATTCCTCCTTCACTGCGTAATATTTATAAGGAATTGCACCGAAGTGTTCCCTTTGAAATACCGCGCCACGGTGATTTGACGGATTGGGCCCGGCAAGGTGTGTTTTTACTGAATGCCGTTCTAACAGTCCAGGCAGGAAAACCACGCTCTCACGCCCGAATTGGCTGGGAACAATTCACCGATGAGGTCATCCGGTTGTTATCGACCCGTAAATCAGGACTGGTGTTTTTGTTGTGGGGTAATTTTGCACGAAGAAAACGCGAATTGATCGACAGTAGCCGTCATTTGATCCTGGAAAGTGTACATCCTTCTCCTTTAGCCGGGAATGGCTTTCAGGGCAATAATCATTTTAAAGATACCAACGAATATTTGAAGAAAAACGGACAAATTCCCATAAATTGGCAGTTGTAAAATATACGCTATGAAATTAATGATCACCTGTATAATGGGAGCGCTCGCAGTCGGAATCGGTGCTTTCGGTGCACACGCGTTGGAAAGCGTGATGGATGCCTACGGGAAGGAAATTTTCAATACAGGCAATCGATATCATTTCTATCATACTTTTCTGATGCTGGGTATTTGCCTGATCCTGATGCTCAAAGGTCATCATTCTCTTCTCCACACTGCCTGGTACTTTGCGCTAGTGGGAATTATCCTATTTTCCGGTTCGCTCTACCTTCTGGCGACCCGTGCAGGACATGGAATATCATCTGCTATTCTGGGACCTATAACCCCTTTGGGTGGATTGTGTTTTCTGGTCGCATGGATCCTGGTTCTGGTTTACGCCATTAAGATGTAATATTTTGTAATCCGCCTATGATCCAGTTCTTGACTGGGTTTCATAAATTGTAATATTTTGTAATACTCAAAATTTGCATGCTACCCTGTCGTGTTACTACCTTGCATGCAATGATGTTTCAGGTTTTGAGATCTGCACTAACGTAGATCTGCCTGATCTGGCTGTTGACAGTCATATCGTATCCGATCCGGAAGCATTAAGATCAGCAGTATTAAGACAAACGGATCGAAGGAATGTGAGTACTAAAAAACCAAAAATTATGAAATCCCGACTACTTTACTTATTTACATCAATAGGTGTCCTGTTTTTCAATGCTCTCCCGGCCCAATGCCCCACCGGGAATGTCACCTTTATTTCCCAGGCTGATGTTAATTCCTTTGCGGAGAAATATCCAAATTGTACAACCATTAATGGCAATATGACAATAGGAAATTCCTCTGCCAATAACATTGCCGATCTGAGTCCATTGGCAAATATTACTTCTGTCAGTGGTTTTATCAAGATTGACAATTCTGATTT
>CBFGVZ010000359.1:0-2419 GCA_965652315.1 uncultured Saprospiraceae bacterium
AAATTTATTTTTCCTAAACCATCAAACCCATATTTTGCATGAATAATTCGACTAATCCTGTCCCATATTTTAGGGTTTCCTGGATCATATTAGGATGTGGCAAATTGTTCTATTACATACCCGGCGGGCGGATTATGCCCGGTGTTTTAAATCCGACCAATCCGCAATAATTTTTCATTGTTTTAAACGAAATGCTTTGCAGGGTTTCCTTTTTTATCTTTGGGTGTGTGGGACAGCGCTTTATGCGTGCCAATCGAATCAGCCCTCTACCCTGCCCTACCTGGAATCGAGTTATCACGAAACCGGCCTTGTACTGACCTGGGATGCCACCGAATGGACTTTGTCCGATGGTGTTGTACTGGAGGGAACCAAAGAAAAAAGCGAGAATGTACTCACCGTACGGTCAGGCTGGAATGAAGATTCTTTGTATTTTTACTTCAGGGTGGAGGATCAATGTCTGAGAGCGTATCAGCATGAGCAAGATCATCCGCGGTTGTTTCTGGACGATATGGTCGAGGTGCTGATCGATCCCCGGATGAACCGCGATACCTGTTGGGCTGAGGATGATCTGGTATATCACATCAATATTCTGGGGGTCAAAAAGGACGACAGGGGGAGTGAAGAATGCGTGACGGATCCGACGTGGAATGGGGATGGCAGGATATGGGTGGAAACATTGGGTACGGTCAACGATACGTTGGATCAGGATACCGGGTATCTGGTGACCCTGGCGCTACCCTGGTCGGAATTGGGTCCACAGCCGCGGCCCGGATTGGAAATGGGGGTTAATTTTGCAAACGGAGACAACGACGGGAAAGGCCGGCAATTGTTTGATTGGGTGGATGCCTGGCCGATGCGCTCTCCGCATCAATTTGGAACTCTTGTATTAAAAGGAAAATAACGTTATGGGAAATCGACAGATCGGATTTGTGCTCATGGTTTTGGTGATATGGGTTTGTACACCCGGGGGTAATTCCGGGCTTTATGCTCAGACTGAGGGAGAGAAAGTCGTCAAAATACTGACCATCGGCAACAGTTTTGCGGACAACGCCACCACCTACCTGGAAGAAATGGCGGAATCTGTGCCCGGCTATGCGATCGAAGTGACCAGGGCCACCATTGGCGGAAGTTCACTGGAAAAACACGCCAGTCTGATCGAGGCTTGTGAAGAAGATCCAAGCGTAAAGCCCTACAGCGACCAATTCTGCCTGCGGGAACTACTCGTCCGGGAACCCTATGATTTTGTAACCATCCAGCAGGTTAGTTCGCAAAGTTTCAAACCCGAAACGTTTGAACCATATGCCGGGCAGATTATTCGATTTGTCCGGGAACTTGCTCCCCAGGCTCAAATTCTGGTTCATCAGACCTGGGCGTACGATGAGGACTGCGTGAGGCTCGAAAACTGGGATTTGTCCAAAGCGGAAATGCATCGGGGATTGGTGGAGAGCTATGATAAATTGGCTTCGGACTATAATTTGCAAATTTTGCCTTCCGGGGAAGCGTTCTATATGTCATATGCAAAAGATCCGGAATTGAATCTCTGGAAGAGCGACAATTATCACGCGAATGAAAATGGCTGCTACCTGGCGGGAAGTGTCTGGCTGGGGCGAATCCTGGATGTTTCGCCAAAAAAAATCAAATTTGTTCCGGAAGGTATGGACCGCAAAACGGCCCGATTTTTCCGTAAAGTGGCGAAAAAAGCGTTGAAATAACGTAATTTCCATTCTTCTTACTTCTGAATCCGGGGACTAACCCGGGCAGGCGGTTGGTGCCCGGCACTTTGGAAGTGCCCGTCACCTAAAACCAGCACAAGGCCGGGCATGAGCACAATCTTTCACCGTAATGCTGCAGGGCCAAACGACTAAAGCACACTGCCTTTACTCCGTTCACGCTTCACCCAACTCTCTATACAACTCTCATATTCCGGAGAGCGTTGAAACATTCCACGTAAAATGAATTACCTTGTCAAGCCACGACGCTAAGGGAGTTTGCAATACACATAATCGAACTACTTATGGAAAAAGAAATCAAAGCCTACCATGACAACCAATCGCCCGAAGAGCGCATCATTTGCGATCAATTGTATGAACTGATTAATACCCGCATGCCCGACGCAGAGCGAAAAATATGGCACGCCCATCCGGTTTGGTTCCTGGAAAAGAACCCCATCGTGGGGTACAGCAAACTTAAAGCCGGAATCCGGTTGATGTTTTGGAGCGGAGCAGATTTCGGGGAGGACGGGCTCCAGCCGGGCACGGGAAAATTCAAAGACGCTTCCAAAATTTACACCAGCGTGGATCAAATCAGGAAGGACGAGGTCAACCGATGGCTGGAAAAAGCGCGAGCGATCCAATGGGATTACCGGAATCTCATAAAGAGGAAAGGCCGACTTGAGCGGATTCGATAATATTGTGGGGCG
>CBFGVZ010000360.1:0-2366 GCA_965652315.1 uncultured Saprospiraceae bacterium
GAGTTGTTTATCACGGCTTGTGTGATTCCCCATTTATTTCAAATATTCAACGGTGGTTTTTATCACAGGCAGGGTGGGCAGCATATCAATCCCCACGTTTACGAGGATATCCAAACCATCGTCGATCATCGGCACCGTTCAGCCCATGGCGGTGCCCGGATTTACCAATCAGATGCTTTTCCTTCCGATCAACATGGGCGGATCTTTATGGCCAATATTCACGACCACGCAGTGTTGTCGGATGTGCTAACGGCCGATGGTTCTGGATATACCGCTAGTCATGGTGCATCATTTTTGGAGGCCAATAATGCGCAGTTCGTCGGTTTTAGTATGGAAATCGGGCCAGCCGGGAATCTCTTTGTGTTGGATTGGCATGATGCCGATATTTGTGGTAGTTCGGTACTCCATAAAAACACGGGCCGGGTGTATCGGATCACACCTGTAAAATCAAAAGCCCGGAACTGGCCTGGCAGATACGACGATTTGGAGCAAAACAGTGATCTGGAGTTGGCTCAATTGCAGGAAAGCAGGAGCGACTGGCACGCAAGACGGTCGCGAATTATCCTGCAGTATCGGGCTTCGGTAGCCGGGATCGACCCGGAAGCGATTCGATATTTGACCGATTTGTTGGAAAATTCTGATAATGAAGATATTAGATTACGGGCTCTTTGGACCTTGAAGGTTACAGCCAATGTGGGCCAGGATCAATTGATTTCATTTCTGGCTGATGATGCACCATACATTCGGGCGTGGGCAGCTCGATTTTTGATGGAAGACCGGCAACCATCACCGAAAGTATTACAGGCCCTGATTAATGTGGCCAAAAACGAACCTTCTCCGGTTGTCCGGCTGGAACTAGCCGGTGCCCTTCAGCGGATGGAAGGGAATGAACGGTGGGAACTGGCCCGTACGCTGACCAGGTACGCCGAGGATGCCAACGATCGCAATATTCCGTATATGCTTTGGTTTGGAATTGAACCGATGGTGGTAGATCAACATGGTGATGCTCTCCTGCTCGCCCAAAGTAGTCGGATTCCGTCCATCAGTCGAAAAATAGCCCGTCGACTGGTCGATGGAGATAAATTGGCAGAATTGGTTACTGTCATCGCGAGTCAACCAGCTAATTCGGAGCAATTGCTGACCGGAATGCTCGAAGGATTGGAAGGGCATTCGGATATTCAGGCGCCGTCCAACTGGGAAGCGGCATATAAGGATATCAAAGGAAATCAGAGTTACGGTGCTATTGCTGATAAAATATCACAGCGATTTGGAGATGTGGAATCCACCCAAAACCTGCTGGCGACCTTGTACGACCCTGATACAACTCCTGAAGAGCTGTATTATGTTATCGGGGTGCTGGCTGATCAGAAAAATGCGGAACTTCAGGAATTACTACCGGATTTACTGGAAAACAAGGAATTGCAGATGGTGGTGATTCAGGCAATTGGATCGTACGACGATATCCGGTTGGGTGAAGCGCTATTTAAAAAGTATCCGGAACTGGACGAGGCGAAGAAGCAGGCGGCGATATTGACACTGTCATCCCGGCCGGTATATGGTCGATTGATCCTGGAAGGACTGAAGGATGGCAAACTGAAGAGATCAGATATTCCTACCTATGCTGTTCTGCAGTTGCGGTCCGTACTGGGGAATGGATTTGTGGAAGTGTGGGGACCGATCGATAATGTTTCTAACAAGGTAAGCCGGGAGCTTCAGAAGTATCAGACCTTGCTGACGGAGGAAGCGATTGCTTCAGGAAGCCCGGATGCCGGAAAATTAGTATTCCAAAAGACTTGCGGGGTGTGTCATCGCATGAATGGAGAAGGGGGAGAAATAGGACCTGATCTGACGGGTTCCAACCGGACGAATACCGTTTATCTGCTCAGCAATATCCTCGATCCCAGCGCGGAACTTCAGGATGCGTACAAACTTGTGGTAATTACTACCCAGGATGGCCGGACTTATAGTGGAAATATTGTGCAGGAAAGCGATCGCAATCTCACTTTGCGCGTCATCGGGCAGGCACCGGTCATCATCAATCAATCGCAAATTCTCAATCAGACCGTATCTGAAAAATCTATGATGCCGGAAGGATTATTGGAAAATCTGACCGATGAAGAAGTGATTGATTTATTTGCATTTATGCAGAAACTGGAATTTTGAAGGCAGAAAAAAATGGTTAACGCAGCTGGTTAAGGAATTACCGCAAAAATCGCAATGGGGAGGCTCTGCGTTCTCTGCGCCTCTGCGGTGAAAAAAAGGGGAATAATTGTAAAGAACGCGAAGGGGAGGGTCAGAATTCACTGCGTGACTGCGGTGAAAAAATAAGGGAGTAACCGCAAAGTCGCAAAGAACGCAAAGAGGAG
>CBFGVZ010000361.1:0-2360 GCA_965652315.1 uncultured Saprospiraceae bacterium
GTGATTAGTTGTGTTGAGCTGAAGATTGGTTAAATCCTGTGTGGTACCTTGGTATGGGGCGGGCTTCCCGATCCCAGTCCCGAGCATGGGATCCACCACCTGGTTGGGGACCAGGTCTCGCTAAGTTTCGATCTTTGATCGCCCTGGTCTGGCCTTGAGTCGGCCAAGCTTGTGGGAGAGCTTGTGCGTGAGGAAGATTGTCTGCCTACCTTGCAGGTACTGCAGGCAGACCGAGCCAGCTTTCAATTTGTACTGATCTGAAAATGTGATTGTTACATTTGGGGATATGGTAGCCGGGGGAGGCAAGCGGGACGGGGATTGTAATGTCATATTGGAACAATATTTTTTATGCGGAATAATTTAACCAGATTAGGAATTTGGATGTTGATTGTGCTCCTGATGTATGGCTGTACGAAGGAGGAAATCGAACCCGAAGAGATGCCACCGGATATGGAGGAAGTGGAATTGAAATTTCCTGAAAAATCCATGCGGGGGGTGTGGATGGCTACGGTCTGGGAGCTGGACTGGCCGAAAGGCCAATACGATGTGGAAGCCCAGAAGAAGCTGTACACCGATTATCTGGACCGATTTCAGGAATTGAATATCAACGCGGTTTTCTTTCAGGTCCGGGGCAAGGGGGATGCTTATTACGATTCACCGTATGAATTCTGGAGCGAGAGTATAACCGGAGTTCGGGGAGTGGATCCCGGATATGACGTGCTCGATTTTCTGATCCGGGAAGCGCACGACCGCCATATCGAATTTCATGCCTGGATCAATCCTTATCGCATCGCGACCAGAGCTGGTGCTGGAACGACCTATCCCGCACTCCATCCCTCCGTAGATCCGGATTGGGTGGTCAGTCATGAAAAGATCCAGATTTACAATCCTGCTGTACCGGAAGTGCGGCAGCGCCTGGTTGATATCGTCAAAGATCTGATCACGAAGTATGACGTGGATGGCGTACATTTTGATGATTATTTTTATCCGGCGCCTGCTTCGGCCGGGCAGATGGTGTCGGACCAGACAGATTACGAGGAATACGGTGCCGGATTTTCATCGATCGAGGAATTTCGGCGGGCGAACGTAGATATGGCCATCCGGGAGGTGTATGAAGCGATCGTCGAAACCAGGCCCGAGGTGGTATTTTCTGTGTCCCCTGCGGCGTCCCATGAGTACAATTACTCCACCCTTTTTGCCGATGTCCGGAAATGGTGTCAGGAGGGCTGGCTCGACGTAGTCATCCCTCAGCTTTATCAGGAGATCGGTAATCCGTTCAACGATTTTCAGGACAACCTCAACTGGTGGTCGCAGTACCACTACGAGGCCACGCTGATGGTGGGCCACGGCTATTATAAATTTGGCGATGCCACTTATCCCACAGCTTTCCAGTCTGCCAACGAACTGGCGGCCCAGTATGAGCTGACGCGACGGAATGGAAAGGTCATGGGCAATCTGCTCTACAGCGCCACCTACCTCCCCCTCAACCGCATCAGTATCACCGACCGGCTGGCAGATCTGTATCAGCACCCGGCCTTGATTCCACCTTTAGGCCGCAGTGTGCTGGACCCTCCGGCCGATCCGACCAATGTCCGGGTGGAAGGAGATCAACTGAAGTGGTCTGCGTCGGGGGAAGCGCGTTCGGTCGTGTATTATTTCGCGGACCGGGAAGAAGAAGGTAACCTGCTCACCATTACCGACCAGAACGAGTGGCCCCTGACCGGGTCCGGCACCTATTGCGTATCGACGGTGAATGGGGAGCATGTGGAGAGCGAAAGGGTGTGTGTGGATTGGTAAGCGTGCAGCGATTGCCTGCCTACCTTGAAGGTCCTGCAGGCAGGCTAAGCCCGGCCTTGGTCTCACAAATTTTTTTTGGAAAATCTCCTTAGAATCATGTAAGCTCGTGAACACCAAATTTTCCTTTATAAACCGGGCTTACCAATCCTTTCAGGCTTAGCAATCCCTACGGTATGTGCCCGAAACCGGGCTACCATATCCCCGTTTATAACAACCTCATTATCAAGGTCAAAAAAATATAATTTCCCTGAATTTATGGTCGGGTATTTCACCCACTAAAGGGATTTACTCTGATATTCTCAATGCCGCTTCCTAAAACCATCAAGAATTTGTATTCCGGCATAATGTGGCGTTGAGGCAGAGACTTACCAATCCTTTCAGGCTTAGCAATCCCTATGATGTGTGCGCCTGACAGGCAAAGCCAGTATGGCAGGCAGGTGAATACATGGAATACGATAAAACCTTCCATTTTGCCCGGAAATGTGTTGAATGACCTCAGCTTTTGGCAATTAAGTATTAATTTCGTTATTTTAACTGAATGAAACCTTTCTATCGGACATCAT
>CBFGVZ010000362.1:0-2350 GCA_965652315.1 uncultured Saprospiraceae bacterium
TATTTGACCATCTTTAGTTGAAACAATTCAGTATTAAAATCTATAAAGTCACTATATACTTTTTCAGAGGCATTTAAATTTCTAAGCTTCACAGTTTCAGAAAACCAAGCACGAATACATTCAACCAATTTGACAGGAATATCTTCGTGGTTTTTGATATCGAATCCATTTATATCAGAAATTGCCTTCATATAGTCATATCTTTCAGTCTCCAAAATTAGAGATCTTTTATCTGAATAATAGGAATTGAATATTCTTAATCCATAGTCAATACCAAGTTCGAATGGCATATTTAATCTATAGTATTCATTTGCTGATTTCGCTTGCAACCGTGAAAGATCGTGAATTGAATATTTTGATTCATTGATAAGCTGTACAATTTTTTCCAATCTCGGTTGACCTGAATCAGAATTTTCCAAGCTTATTCTTGGTGTAAATCCATAATAAATTATAGTAAAAACTAATGTTTGAAGTAGATCAAAGTATTTGTCATCGAATGGACAATTTATAAATACATTATTTTCATAATTATCGTGCTTAGCCATATTTTACCCTTGGGAATGGGTCTTTACCATAAGAATTCCTGTCTTGAATTCGACCATCTCTTTTATGGATATACAGCTCAGTTTTTTCTCTTCTGCTTAATTCGCGGCCATATTTTACTGCATCTTCTTTTCTATCAAATGATTTGGACGTCCTTGTGGAACCAGCTTTTTTAACAGCCCAACCACCTTTTTCATTGGATGGCACCACATGATTTGATCTTTTTGACATGGCTTTACTTTTATGAGACAACAGTTTAATCTCCGATGAAGTTCCCCATTTTGCAGAAAGTAACTTATTATCGGAAGATCAAAAATACAAAGTTTTCAACCGGCCTAAATTTTTTGTTGTTATAGTTCATTGTATTTGTCATCCTTCCAGTTTGCCGGATTATTGATAATATAGTTTCTTATTCGCTGGTATTCATCATTATTCCGGATGATTCTTTCCCAATAATTACGCTGCCATAATTTACCATTAAATCTTTGCCAATTATTGGATTTTACCCCACGGATATATTCCACGGTTGTTATGGATTGAAATGCCCCCATCATATCACCCAAGGGTTTCCCCGCTGTAGGGACAATCCCTTGTGGTTGCCCTTTTTCGTCTCCACAATTGGTGGTGTTTTCACCTTCAATGTCGATTGCATCATCTGTGCCGATTGTACCATCCGTGTTGGTTACATCATTTTGGGCAGATGCATCGTCTGGGATGGTTGTATCATCCGTGTTGGTTACATCATTTTGGGCGACCAAAAGGGTCGCCCCTACGATTTGTATAATGCCATGAAAATGGTTAGGCATGACAATGAATTCATCCAATTGTATATTCGGAAATCGTTCGGGTAATTTTAACCATTCTGATTCTACCATTTGGCCGGCTTCATTCAATGTCAATTGTCCTTCATTTTTGGTACCAAATAAACATACCCTGTTTTGAACACACACGGTCACTAAATACAATCCTGCCTGCGAATAATCGTATCCTTTTAATCGGATGGATCTGCGGTTGCGGATATTTGGGTTGTATTTATTCATACCCTAAAAATAATCATTCTTGTATTACTGCCCGTACTTCTCCGTTCATCAATTTGTGTAGCAAGTTGCCTCGCAGGCTGCTGAGGGTATGGATTTTAGGTTGGCCTTGTTTTATTATTTGAAAATGAGGCAGAATTATGCAATCCTTTCTTTTCCCACTACCAAAATCATTCTGACCTTTGAATGATCCTCATCGCCTCCCGCCTGCTCAACGGATGCAGCGATACCCGGTCCACAAAATCCCGAACCCATTCCGGATTGGTCTTGCCGTATTCCCGGAGGATCCAGCCGATGGCCTTATTGATGAAAAATTCATTGCCACCGTTCAACCGGCCAATGATGTATTCCAGGTGATCCGTGTCCAGGTTTTCTTTATATTTCAACTGATACAACAAGCAGGTCCGCTGCAACCATAGGTTTCCGTAGTCCAGCCAGCTTTCTACCAGGTATGAACGGGTATCCGGAAATAGGGTCAAATACGTTCCCATCGCGTTGACCGCCAGCGCATCTACCGTATCCCACCACGATTTGTGGGTGAGCAGGTACTCCAGAAAACCCACATCTTCCTTCTCCAATTGCTTTTGATACCGGGCAATCATATCCAACCCAAAATATTGCAACTCCCGCTGTGGCAATTCCCAGAACTCGCGGATCAGCTCAAATGCCTCCCATTTTTCGGGTAAACTGGCTTTTAACAAAAACGGCCGCTGCAATTCGCGTCGCTGCACCGACTGAATCCCATAAAATTCAAACCGGTTTTTCATATA
>CBFGVZ010000363.1:0-2332 GCA_965652315.1 uncultured Saprospiraceae bacterium
GAGAACTTTAGTTGGGAATCCAGTTTCAATATCTCTTCCAACAAGAATATACTGCTGGATATTCCCAATGAGGAAGGGGAATTGCTGATCAATCGATTCGGTGGGGTGATTAACACCCCTTCCGCCTTGTTGAAAGAAGGGGAGCCAATCGGTGTGTTTTACGGTTATATCCGAAATGGAATTTGGAATTCTCAGGCTGAAATTGACGAAGCAGGGGTCACTGCCGGACAGGGTGTGTTCCCCGGGGGAAAGAGGTACGAAGATATCAGCGGGCCCAATGGTCAGCCTGACGGTGTAATTGATATTCATGACCGGACGATAATAGGGAGTCCACATCCGGACTTCTTTGGCGGACTAAGCAATACCTTTTCATTCTTTGGATTTGATATCAATATGTATTGGTCGTTTGTAGTGGGGAACGAAATATTCAATGAAACGGATTCCAGGATCAATACAGCGTTTGATAATAATGTCAGGAAAAAATTTGTCAATAGATGGACCGAATCCAATACCGACACAAATGTGCCTTCTGTAAGGGGTGTATTCCGCTCCGAGATTATTTCAGAAAGTGGGGTAGTGGAAGATGGTTCATTTCTGAGATTGCGGAATATTAGTGTGGGTTATAATTTGCCCGTTTTCGGACTTTCCTGGATTTCCAATGCCCGTATTTATGCGAACGGGACCAATTTGCTGTTATTTGACAACTACTCAGGTTACGATCCTGAAATCAACAGGGGGAATAGTAATATCCGGAGGGGATATGATCAATCCCAGAATCCATCCCTGAAATCGATCACTTTTGGGATAAACCTGACCTTTTAACCACGTAATTATTTTGAAAAAATGAAAATTTACATACATATATTATTCGTCACGCTCATCATAATGGCTTCAGGTTGTGAAGATATTGTGACAGAACAACCAATAGATTTTTTGGTACCCGGAAATTTTCCGAATACGGAGAAAGATGCGGTGGCAGCGACCACGGCAGCATATACTCGCCTCCATAGTGCTACGTGCATCTCCTTTTATTATTCATTTACACCAAGTGATATTTCATTTCAGGGGCAGCATAATATGCGTCCGGTTTCCTGGTTTATCGGTCTGACTGCTGAAGATGGAGATGCCACGGTGATGTGGCAGCAAAACTACCAGGGGATTGCACTGGCCAATACGGTTATAAACCTGGTGCCTGATGTCCCGATTTCCAACGAATCTCTAAAAGCCAGGCTGATCGGGGAAGCCCGGTTCCTACGTGCTTTTTATTATTTTGAATTGGTCCGGGTGTACGGAGGTGTACCAATTTTGACCGATCTGGCAAATCCTACCGAACTGGAAGGGATTACCAGGAACTCAGAAAGTGAAGTTTATGAATTGATCAAATCTGATCTGGAAGCAGCGATCCCTGTGTTGCCGGATGAGTATAACGATTCCGATAAGGGCCGGGCCACCAAATGGGCAGCAACCGCTCTTCTCTCCAAGGTCCACATGACTGTGGGAGAGTGGGATAAAGCCAACAAACGGGCTGATGAAGTGATTCAGTCCGGGATGTTTGGATTGGTACGGGATTACAATAGTTTGTGGGGTCAGGAAGTAGAATACGTCTTGTTACCTGGAATGGATGGAGGCCAGGTGAACGAAATTATTTTTGATATTCAGTTTCAGCAGGACGAACGGCGGGATTTTAAACAGAGCTGGACAGGGTCACGCGATACTGAAATTGTGGGTGGAACCAATGCAGTGGGAGGAGGATGGGAAAATATGATGCCCACTATCGATTATCTGAAGATGTTTGAAGAAGGGGATTTGAGGAAAAGTATCAGTTATGTCACTGAAATTAACGGGAATGTTCTTGTATCGCCCCGAACACCGGGGGCCGGTCCGATATCCGGGAAGTACCTCAATCCCAATGGTGATCCGCCCAAAGGCAATAATGGGAGTCAGAATACCTATGTGATAAGGTACTCCGACGTTTTGCTAATGCGAGCAGAGGCTGAAAACGAACTCAATGGTCCGGCCGGGGCATATCAGTACATCAATCGGGTCAGAGAAAGAGCAGGTATCCCTGCATTGGAAGGATTGAGCCAGGATGAATTCCGTAGGGCGATCAGGAAGGAAAGAGCTACCGAACTGGGATTTGAGGGCCACCGAAAATTTGATTTATTGCGATGGGGCATTTTTGTAGAAACGATCCAAAACGCAGAAGACGAGCATCTGAATGTTCCGGCAGAGAATATACAGGAGCATAATATTCTGATGCCAATTCCTTCCCGGGAAATCGAGATTTCCAAAGGAAGCCTGGTACAGAATCCGGGGTATTGACGTTAAGGTG
>CBFGVZ010000364.1:0-2317 GCA_965652315.1 uncultured Saprospiraceae bacterium
GAATGCGAATCAACCGCAGTGAATTCCGTGTCTATTTTAGTCTTGTCCAGGTTTGCGTCCTTCCTATTATCGACAGCCCGAAACTGGCCCTTACCTTGAGAATATCAGGGGTGTCCAGCCACATGGCGCAATCGAATTCACGCCCGCTATTGGGATCAAATAACTTTCCTTTCCCCCAGTATTTTTCATCCATGGAGATCACATCACGGATCAGGGTCATGCCAACTATGGAACGACCTTTTTCGTGCCCCTCACAGCCTTTACATGTTCTGTTTCGGGCATCGGGGAGCAGTTTGACAACCTGCCCGAAGAGTTTACCGTCTTCCTGGTATATACGGATATGAGCTATATCGACCTGCCTTTTGTCATCGATAGTGACCCAGGTGCCTACGGGAGTTTGCGCCTGGATAGCCGATGACATTGCTATCAGTAGCGTAGCAATGACCAGTCCTGTTTCCATATATGACTTGAATTGATTAAATTGGACCATAAATTTTTTTTTACTGATCAAAAGGCACTGTCGGTCATAACTGATGATCCTCTTGTCTCCTTAAAGTCTTATAACACCATGAAAAACATTTATAGTACATTATGTATATTCCTGGTCATAACACTGTTTGGGTGCATTTCGTGCGAAATGACCGATGAAAATATGAAATCAATGTCCGTCGGGGCGTATACAGGTGACTCAGCGAGGCTGGGAATTTATGCTCCATTTACACTGACCACCGACCTGACAGTCCTCAGTGAGGCTGAACGAAAAATGATCCCTCTCCTGATCGAGGCAGCCAGGGTAATGGACACCTTATTTTGGAAACAGGCTTTTGGCGACCCGGCACCTTTCCTCCAAAGTATTGAATCGGAAGAAGTTCGGGAATTTGCACGGGTGAATTATGGCCCCTGGGATCGGTTGGCAGATAATACCCCGTTTCTGTCAGCTTTCGATGCCAAACCAGCCGGTTCGCAATTTTATCCGGAGGATATGACGAAAGCAGAATTTGAAGCGGCGGTTCTTCCGGGGAAAACAGATCCCTACACTCTCGTCCGACGTGATTCGGAAGGGAATCTTATTACCACGCCTTACCATGTTGCCTATAAGCCTTATCTCGAAAGGGCTTCGAATTACCTGAAGGAGGCGGCGGACCTGGCTGAAAATACATCTCTGAAAACCTATCTCAATCTACGAGCTGAAGCGTTACTGAACGATCAGTTTACCCGAAGTGATGAATCCTGGCTCGACATTGAGAATAATACGATCGATATCATCATCGGGCCCATTGAAAATTACGAGGATCAGTTGTACAATTATAAAACGGCTTACGAAGCTTACGTTCTGGTCAAGGACCGGGAATGGAGTGCACGACTGGCCCGGTACGTGAATTATCTGACCGAATTGCAGGAATCGTTGCCCGTTCCGCCAGAGTATAAAGCGGAAGAACCGGGTACAGATGCCCAACTCAATGCCTATGATGCGGTGTATTATGCCGGAGATTGTAACGCAGGTAGCAAGACCATTGCGGTCAATCTGCCCAATGATGAAACCCTGCAGAAAGAAAAAGGAACACGCCGCTCCCAGTTGAAAAATGCGATGCAAGCCAAATTTGAACTGATCCTGGAACCGATTGCCGACGTGCTGATCGATCCTGCGCAACGGAAACACATCACCTTTGAAGCTTTTTTTGCCAATACCATGTTTCATGAGGTGGCTCATGGGCTGGGTATCAAGCATACCATCAATGGATCGGGGACGGTGCGGGAGGCACTCCAGGAAGAATCCTCCTGGCTGGAGGAAGGAAAGGCGGATATCCTGGGCCTGTATATGGTAGATTATCTTTTTGAAAAAGGGGTGATCACCGAAGGATCGCTCGAAGATTATTATACTACTTTTCTCGCCTCAATTTTTCGGTCGGTTCGATTCGGTGCCAGTTCCGCTCACGGTAAGGCCAATATGCTGCGGTTCAATTATTTTCTGGAACAAGAGGCTTTTAAAAGAAATGACACCGATGGCACCTACAGCGTGGATATGGAAAAAATGAAGTCAGCGGTGGTATCCCTGTCCCGTAAGATTCTGGAATTACAAGGGAATGGGGATAAGGAAGCGGTGGTTCGATTGGGCCAGGAATCCGGTGTGATCCAACCTGGATTGCAGGCGGACCTGGACCGGTTAACCGAATTGGGCATTCCGGTGGATATTGTGTTCCGACAGGGGGAAGAGAATTTACGATTTTAGATATAAGATTGAAGATTCGGGGTGAGAGAATGATTCCATCCTTCACATCAATTCAATCGACAATCGATCTTAGAACTTAGATCTTAG
>CBFGVZ010000365.1:0-2315 GCA_965652315.1 uncultured Saprospiraceae bacterium
TGCGTCCTGAAAGGACGATGATGGAATAGTGCACCACGAACTAAATTATATGGGGAAAGGACCAGCATCTCTAATACCAAAAAAAGATCATTTTTCCATTTTAAAAAAATTTAAAAAATGATGCATCAGACTGACTTTTCGGACCTGACAGGTGTCTAACCATTAAAATCATACACATGAAGACGATAATTTACCTCATTTACCTGTTCATCGGACTGTTTTTAATGACTTCCTGCCTGAAAGACGAATGTACCCAGACCAGAACTTACAGATTCTACGAACCAGTATACATAACTCAGCAGGAATTTGAAGCTCCGGCGAAATTCGAAGGTATCCGACCCATGGAGAATACCGGAACTATTTTTGCTTACGGCGCCTACATTTTTGTCAACGAATTTCAAAAAGGTGTACACATCATCGACAATCACAATCCTGCCAGCCCTCAATCCATCGGTTTCATTGACATTCCTGGTAACACCCATTTTACCATCAAGCACGATATACTGTACGCCAACAAACTGGAGGATCTTCTTGCTATTGACATTTCAGATATTCATCAACCCCGACAGGTCAGTCGACTGGACGATATGTTCCTCCTCAACCGGTCCCAGTCCTCTGACAAAGGCATCATTGCATATTATCAAGCTACGGAAGAAACACAGAAAATTGACTGCAACGATTATCGATATGGCTCAATCTTGTTTACGAATGACCGGGGCATTTTCTTTGATATGGCTGCCGGTGTTCTTTCAAGTCAATTTGCAGAAGCCAATTATGCCTATGCTGCAAATCAAAGCAGTGTTTCTCAACCTACCCTGGGCGTAGGTGGTTCCATGGCCCGATTTACGACCATCGATGACCGGTTGTATATCCTGTCCAGTTCGGTTTTGGAAACGGTGGATATTTCCAATGCCAGTGACCCGGTGAAGATGGGAAACATTTCTATCCAGTTCAATGCCGAAACCATTTATCCCTTTGGCGAGAACCTCTACATCGGCACGACGAACGGCATGCATATTTATGAAGTATCCGAATCCACTTTACCGCAACATATCGCAACAACCGTTCATCTGCAGTCCTGCGATCCGGTCATTTCGGACGGCACCTACGCCTATGTAACCTTGCGTGGTGGCACCGAATGTGGCGGATTCACTAACCAACTTGAAGCCTATGATCTCGAAGATCAGTTCAATCCGACCCTGATTCAGACCTACCCTATGGATAATCCGCATGGTTTGACCAAAGTAGGTGACTATTTATACGTTTGTGAAGGTAATGGAGGCTGGAAAAAGATCAAATCCAACCTGCCCAGTCAATTTAAGACAGAATATATCAATAACGACCACACGGCTTTTGATGTGCTGTATACTCCACAGTCCACTCTGCTTTTCGTCGGGCGAAAAGGGATCTACCAGTACGACATCAGCGGTTCCAAACCGAAATTGACCAGTGAGATTGAATTTGTACTGCCATGAAATATCTGATTTTATTAATGGCGCTCATGGGTACAGGAATTCTGGCCAGTTCCCAAAGCATAGCACGGATAAAACTACTCAACGATGAAGTCATAAAAGGGGAATGGCTGGGGATGGAAGACAACAATTACCTCATTGGCCAGGAGGGAGATGCCGTTTACTATGTACCCGTCGACATGGTGTATAAACTCAAGCTCAAACAACCATATTTCGAATTTCCAAAATACGATAGAAACAGGAGCACGGTTATATTGGGCGTCACCGGAATATTTAATACTACATTAGGTCAGTATGATGAAGCTAATCAGTCAACTAAAAATTCCAGGGGTGCCGGCATAAAACTTTCAGTTGGATATGACTGGGACCACCGTTATGATGTAATGTTCAACACAGGCTGGGTCAATATGAATATGGGAAATCAGGAAATATTCATACCCACTACCCTCACCGCCCGGAAATATCTGACTGGTGGGCGTTACCATGTTTTCGCGGGAATTGAGGTGGGCTATCAATGGGGTGTTACCAATCAGTGGTATAAAGCAGGTGCAGGTGGAATTTGGCATCCAGCTTCCAACTGGCATCAGTGGAATCAACCTGGCCACACCAGAGGTTCGGGACCTTCTGTGACGCCAATCACCGGTGTTCGGGTAATCGGAAAAAACGGTATTGATCAAGTACTCAATATCGGATTGCACCTCCAGAAATTCTATTCTGAAAACAGGTTGCAGGAAGCTGACTTTACCTCCGTAGAAATCTTCTATAAACGATGGCAGATAAGCTTAGGTATTATTTTCTAAATTATTGAGAAGCGTTTGTAGTCTTGTTTCGTGGCTCCAGCTT
>CBFGVZ010000366.1:0-2295 GCA_965652315.1 uncultured Saprospiraceae bacterium
ATCTATGCGTATCCGCGAGAAGCCCTCTTCACCCATATATTAAGACCATAAACACTTTTTACAAATATTTATAAGACAAGGTTGGTAAAATCCTAAATTTTGTTTTATAATAGTGTTCAGTTTCATAAATTTTGATGCTTTTTGGTGAGATAGTATTTTGTCAGATCAAAAAAGTAAACGCAGGTATAGCCATTGTTATCGAGGTTCAAGGATGATGTTTTGATATCAAAGATTCGCCACAGGTAATAAAAATTTATGATAATGAGCACCGGCGAATCATCTGACGATATCCGCCTGCATGGCTCAACAATAAATCCGTTCTAAACTTTCCCAAAAAAAATATTGGCAAGCCAGGAGCAATACCTGTTGAAAAAGATCCTATAACACACCAAAAGGGAGCGGTGTAGGGTAATTAAACTTCATTGATATGCTCTGCCCATTTTGGGCACATTGAAGGGCCCGGCTGTGTCATTCCCGGCATGAATTAAGGATTCCGTCTAACAATCCTGATTCTTATAGCGATCGTCGTCTAAATTGAAACCTCGATGCTGCCGATCGCTGGAGCCTTTATTTGCATTTATTGAATAAACAAATTGTTATAAAATGGAAACAAGTGTACAAATCGCCAACCCGGAAGAAACGAACCCTATTTTTGATTTGGATGACATCGTCCTAAAACTGGGTGACCTGGCTCCACCGGTTCCGGAAGAAATTGGAGAGGGATTGTCCGAAAAAAGACGTGCGTACATCAAAGCGATCATCACGGTCGCCCGGCAAAATTCAACTCTACTGACCCGGGAAGAAATGGCCCGCATCCTCGCTGCCGACTTCCTACTTCAGGCCATCGAACGAGAGCAACAAATAGAAGGATCCGGCGTGATGATTCCTGATCCCGAAACCCAGGTGGCAATGCCTCCGGGCCTCGATAAGGCTTTGAAAGTCATTTCGGAAATCATTAAAAACGCCAACAATTACCAGGATGCCCTGAGAGCCGGGGTTATTGCTTTGCAAAATTGCATCCCGTTCGTGGGTGGCATCGTCGCCGCAATCACTTCTTTACTCTGGCCTCAGCGTAAAAAAAGTGCCTGGGAACAGGTGAAAGATCAGGTAAACAGGGTGGTCCATACCGCCATTTTTGAAAACGAATACAAGATTGTACAGAGCCAGATCACCGCGGTCCAAATCAGCCTAACCCAATATTTAAATTCCTCCAATTCACGGGAACGGGGTGTGATACTGATCGCGACCATGATTCTTACAAACAGTTTGTACGAACGCGTCAACCACTCCAAATACCGCCATATGCTGCTCGGATTGATGGCCCCCATCGGTCTGCTCCACCTGACAATTTTATCCGAACGATACCACCACTACAAAGAGTTGTTCGGAGATGATGAAAGATTACAGGCTTTGAAGGAATTGAAATCGACGTACGACCAGTACCGGCTATTTTTTGACACCGTGTTTTTGGAGTGGAAAAAATGGAGAGATGAGGGATTAAAAGAATTTTACGAAGTCAAAAACATCTTGTGGAGTAAGGAATACTGGTACGGCGTAAAAGACGAACTCGGGCAGTATCAATTCGAATACAGAATCAATGACAAAGCCAGAGCGGCCGATTTTAAAAAGTGTGCCCTCAACCGATCGGTCGCCGATATGGCGGATATACTGAGCAGTACCGCAAATTATTCCACCTTTTTTAAAGGCATTGACGTCGCATTACCGCCGATCCTCACGATACTGGATACGATCATACTCGGTCCCTACCTGGGCACCCGATTTCCAGGCACCGGAAACGAGGCACACAGACCGGTTGGACCCTGGTCCAAAGACAGACCGGAGGGCTTTGTGCACACCATTCATATTTATGCTTACAATACCATCGACGGGCTCCAGTTCATTTACCCCGACATGGACGGGACCAAAGTGACCGGAGGTGGAGGTGAAAGTTTTGTCCTCGATCTCAAAAAGAAACACTGCGTGGGTGCCAGGCTTGGTTATGCCAAAGGGCTCGTGTACCGGCTTGAGTTTGTCTTTGCCGATGGATCAACATCGCCGCTCTACGGGAATAAAGGCGGATGGTCACCGGCAGCATCCGTTCATGCGACGATGGGAGGCGGCTATAAACTTCATTCGGGAAATTTTGAAAAGGGCGCAGGTCCCAGCCAGACGGTCGGGATCAATGGCGTTATCCTCACGTTCAAACGCGTGTAAAATAAATGTCCAATTGGGGCAGCGAATTCTTTAGAAAAGCAGGCCAAATGGAGGTGTGAAAAGCTCAGCCACCGGGAACCA
>CBFGVZ010000367.1:0-2293 GCA_965652315.1 uncultured Saprospiraceae bacterium
GGTCCATTCCTCCAACATCTTCTGATTCTTAATATTAAGTTTTTTGCGAATACGATGCTGGGTGACCATGATGCCATTGGCGGAAACACCCTGGGCTGCCGCCATTTCTTCGTTGGTCAACCCCAGTTTTTGGAGGCAAAGGATCCGGATCTCTGCGGGCGTGAGCACCGGGTAGCGCTGATGGAGACAGGTCAAAAAGCCCGGATATGCCTGCCTGAACAGTTTTTTAAATTGCTTCCAGTCTTCTTTTGTAAGAATGGTCGCATTCTTCAATTCCTGTAGTATTTGCTGATCACCATACACTGAGGTTTGTTGTTGGAGCTTGTCGATAAGTATATTGTTTTTGCGAATTTTCATCCGGAGATTGTTAAGACTGGACTGGGCATTCTGCAGCGCGAGATCCTGGATTTTTTGTTTATGTAAAAGGGTTTTGTGCCGGTGTCGGAATAAGATATAACCAGAAATAGCAAGCATGACCAATATAGTAACGATAAAATTGCGCTGGAGGATCAATTTTTGTCTTCTATCCTCCTGATTCTGCAGTTTTTGGGCGTTGAGCTCCTGTCTGGCCCGGAGCAGTTTCAATGCGTTGAATTTGTCATTGTATGCACGCATGGCATACTGAGTAGAATCAATATATTTCGCCGCATCCTCTTTGTGGCCCATCGCTGCATGCCATTTGCCCATCACAGGATAAAGCATCCTCAGCCGGTCTGTCTGTCCGGAAAGTGAAACATATTCCCGGGCACGGAAGATGAGGTTTTCCGCTTCGTCCAACTGGTTGTAGCTGATGAGGATATCTGCCAGTGGGGTCAGTGCTCCGGCAGCAAGACCCAGGTCTTCAAATGTTTCAGCAGTACCCCAATCCCGGTGAAGAAGGGGGATAGCCCGATCGTAATCCTTTCTCAGATAATAATTGTTGCCCAGGTTTCCTGAAGCAATGCCTTTCCAGATTTCGACAGCGTAGTGTGTTGTGTCCCGGAGGATCTGGCTGAAGTAGTAATCTGAGGAATCGGGTTGGTTGAGTTTTTGATAACATAGACCCAGATTGTTGATACAGTGCGTTACATATGTGGTATTGAATGGCGTTTTGGGGATGGCAGCTCCTTTTTGAAAGAAATGGATCGCTTCCCGATAATCCCTGAACAAGTAATGGGCCAGTCCCATATTCATGTAACATTGTGCCCGATCCGGAAATTCTGTGTCCCCCATAAGGTCGATGGTACGTTCCAGGGCATCATGGGTTTTGAACAGCTTTTCATAGTCAAACAGGTCTTTCCGGTACCGAAGGGCTATAAACTTGAGCGCTCTGGCTTTGATTGGCCATTTTTCAGCACGACCAGCCCGGTCAGCCAGATTTTTCATCCCCGCTATTCGGTGTAGAAATGGTCCCGTACCATGCATCAGTTCGTAGTAATGGCGGATCAGTTCGGATTCCCAGAACAATTCTTTGTTTCCCGACTCCTGGGCATAGTGAAAAATTTCATCGAGCAACTGGTATGCTTGTATGGAATCCCGAAGCTGATCGATGTATTTGAAAATGAGATCGGTTTGGATCTCCCGGTCAGAATAGGGTACTTGGATGAAGGTTTTAAAGATTGGAAGCGGGTTGTGGTTTTCCCTAAATGCAACGATATTGGCTAGTGAATCCTCGGAATTGGTCCCATTTTCGATCAGGTGTACGTTGATGACCGGCGTTAACTGGTAAGTCGGAGAAGTAGCGATGGATTGTGGATCGATATTCTGTAATCCTTCGAATGACGAAAGCCGGGGGTTAAATGATACATCCAGAGAGCCCTTGATCGAAGCCAGATTTATTAGGCCACTGATCGAAGTCAAATTCTGGTTGCGAATAATCCAAAGATTCCCGTTGACCTGGGACAGCCCGGATAGTGCATCCAGATTCTTAATGTTGTCGTTTTTAAAAATATTGAGATAACCATCGACGCTGGAGAGGTTTTGTAAACCATCCAGGTTCTGAAGTAACGGATTGTTGATGATGTTGAGATCACCCCCGATGTAACGTATATTTCTTAATGGCGTGAGATCGTGGATATCAGAAGGCTGATGTGTGGCGCCGATTTGTAATCTACCTGGAATTTCGGTGCATCGCGGATATTTTGCCCCGAAATCATCGATTTGTTGCTGGCGGACAAACGTAACAGAGCCAGCAGGGCATTGGGCCCACGTAACCCCAAGGGGCAAACTCGTAAAAATGAGATACAAAACCGCAACCAGTAGTATTCTCATCGCTTGCTTCAGGTTAACCGCGTTTTGAGTAATAAGTTACGTA
>CBFGVZ010000368.1:0-2275 GCA_965652315.1 uncultured Saprospiraceae bacterium
CCGAAGAAAAAGGCGCTGTCCAGGCTACCCGTCATATCGGCGTAATAATCTATATAAGTCAGACCAAAACCCAGTGTATTTCGATCGTTGATCACATAATTGGATTTGAGGGTCAGAGCCATCTTGTTAAAATCGGTGTGCTCACGGATGCCGTTGTGACGGCGGGCATAATAACCATATACACCCAGTCCCAGTTTTCCGAAGGTGCTTGAAGCGTTGATATCGGCCCGACTATAACCGATGGAATTCCCCTGGATGCTCACACGGCCCGAAGGTAGTGCCGAAGGACGAAGTGAAATAAAATTGATTGCTCCACCGATGGCTTCACTGCCATACAGCGAAGAGGCCGGTCCCCGAATTACCTCAATCCGGCTGAGTGCTGCCATGTTCATTTCGAGCAAAGCATTGTGGTTGAAAACTCCCGTGGGCCGGATCGCCACACCATCTTCCAGATATAGAAACAATCCCTTATAATTGATGGGTTGCCGGATCGCCATGGTGTGCTGTTCGCTTCCCAGATCCACCATATACACCCCTGCCACCTTGTTCAGAACTTCATCCAGCCGTTGGGGTTTGGTTTCGTCCAACATTTCAGCGGAAATACTGGAAATGGCAATCGGCGCTGATGAGCGATCCTGTTCGTATCGACTCGCACTGATAACCAATTGATTGAGGACCGTATTGGATGAGGTCATACTGATCAGAGCGGGTGATTCTGAGACAGTAATCTTTATCGGTTCGTATCCGACCAGGGAAAAGGTGAAAATGGTATCCGAACAGGGCCGTTCTATCCGATAATGCCCAGTCAGATCCGTGGTAGCAAACGGACCAGCCTGGTCTCCTATGGCCACCCCAACCAGGGGTTCTGTCGTGACCACGTCCACTACTTTTCCAGTGTAAATGCACTGTGCCTGCAGCTGAAACAAACTACAGACACTAATCAGGAATACGTATGAAATTTTCATCTTTCTGAATGTCTTTAAAGGTGTAGAGCATTAAATTGACCATTCTCACGCTGTCCACTGCGAAGGCTATCACTTTCCAAATTAAATTGGTGATTACATTCTCCTACAAATATTTTCATTACATCACTTGCCAATGCGTTCCCTTCATCGGTAGGAGTCCGCAGATCTATCGCAAAAGCTCGCAATAGGATTTGATGCCGGAATGTATCATTGAATCACATAGCAAACCATGCAGACTTTACCCGGAAAAACCAGGAGATCAGAGGACTATCATAGAGGCGGGTTAGGCCACTTTTAAAAAATAGTACTCGAGGGGTTTGATGATCCGGGTGCAGGATATACACGGAAAAAAGGTTGCATATCCCCGGAAAAACAACTTTCCAAACTATAAGGTCTTTATGGAATATCAGGAAAATTGGGGAGGGTGGAAAATATCAAAAATGAATGATCGGAAATTCAGAGGTTGAATATAGGCTGCACTGTTTTTCTGCAGGTCCTGGCCAGATGTTGTGGGATCTGGATTATGAATGGGGAACAAATGTATTTCTTTTGCATCGAGAACTTTGGCAGGTACTGCATCGTCCTGCTGGTTGTTCTGATTGAGTTTTTGCATGAGGAAGCATTTCCCTTCGCAGCCCAGTTCGGGCCGGGTTTTGTTCACGCAAAACATTTCGGTGATATACGCCTTGTTGAGTTCATAAAAAGCGATCATACCAAACCGATCCATGGACTGGAACAGCATGATCAATACAAAAAAGCCAGTAAAGATGCAGCGGCTCATTTCGGTTGGTGTTCCTTTATTTGCGGATTCAAAGGTACGAAATGATATGCACATCTGAGATGAATAATCCCAGAATATCCGAATTTTTTATCCTGAGGTGGAGGGGCATGGCAATATTTACTGCGGACTCTTGTCCAGGTTTATTTGCCGTGGCTCACCAGATTGAGCCCAACTATCGAACCAATGAGGGTGAAAAGAAAAAACAGACGCCAGAACCCGGCCTGTTCCTGGAACACTAAAATCCCCATCAATGCGGTACCTACGGCGCCTACACCGGCAAATACGGCATACGAAGTCCCCATGGGGATCTGTCTGGAAGCCAGAATGAGCAGTAACATGCTCAGCGCTAGAGAAACAGCAAACGCGCTGTACCACATGAGTTTGAGCTGGCCTTTCGCATTTTCAGCCATGACCAGACTGGAAGTAAAACCCACTTCAAATAACCCTGCTAAAATGAGATAGATCCATGCAGTCATTTCTTTGGTATTTTAGTTTTACGATATACTATAACTGTCTCACACTATCGCTG
>CBFGVZ010000369.1:0-2264 GCA_965652315.1 uncultured Saprospiraceae bacterium
GGAAGTGTCACGCCAAACCGCTTCTCAATAAACTGCCCCACTGAAGTATGGTCTGCAACCTCCGAATGGACCCAGCCGCCTTTAGACCAGGGCGATACAATGTACAAAGGCACCCGGGGTCCGAAACCCCATGGACGCACTGCACCGGAAATGGTATCGCGTTCGTCAATATAATCGCGATAAGGTACCTCCTCCCCTTCCCGGAGGGTTTCACGGGCTGCATCGCTGTCTGCTTTGTCCGAATTGAAATACATCCCGGCCAGATCAATCGTTGATTTGCCCATCAGCCGGCCTTCGGTGTCGTAAGATGGCACTGCTGGCGCTGGAATGTGGTCGAACAATCCGTCGTTTTCGTCAAAAGTCAGGAAAAATATGGTTTTGCTCCACACCTCCGGATTGGAGGTTAGTGCCTCCAGTACCTGGTGGGTAAAATCACCTCCGCGGTACGGACTGGACGGTGCGCCCGGATGCTCCGAGTCGTCCTTGGCGGGCAGGACCCAGCTCACCGCCGGTAAATTATTATTCTGAACGTCCGCCCTCAATGATTCGAGGGTCCACTCTCTCATCCCATTTTCATAAATAGATGAGCCCGGCTTTGCCTCGCGAAAACTTTTAAATGCCAGACAGCCGTGCATAGCTCCAGTCCAGTTGTTGTTGGGATCCTGATAGATCCGCCAACTGATGCCCGCCTCTTCGAGTACATCTGGTATGGTGGGCCAGGTCAGGGCATTCCCCTGGTAGATATATCCGGGCTCAGGCATTTCGCCTTTGATCCAGCATCGGAGGTTTACCGGTTCGGAATCCACATCTGTACAGTTGATCCCATCGGCACGTTTGCCCGGATCGAAGTTCGACCCAGACCAGAACACGATCCGGTTGGGGTCAGTACCAGTGGCTATCGAACAATGATAAGCGTCGGAGAGGGTAAAAGATTCAGCCAGTGCATACTGAAACGGTATTTCCTGCCGGGTATAGTACGCCATCGAATACGGGGTCTTGAACAGAGGCCAGTAACCGTATTTTCCCTGATTCCAGGCCGCCTGCATATCGGGAAAATTGTGCGGTGTGCCTTTTATAAAACCCGCATTGGTAGAATTCTTGTCGGCGTGATAAGGAGGAACAATTTTCTCACCGTCTGATTGGTGAAAAGCCCGTTCGCCACTTTGCAGCGGGATGGGGAAACGGTCGCCATAACCACGTACGCCGCGCATCGTACCAAAATAATGATCGAAAGACCGGTTTTCCTGCATCAGGATTACGATATGCTCCACGTCTTCGATTGAGCCCTGTACGTTGTTTGCTTCCACTGCCAGCGCCCGCTGAATGAGTGCCGGCCAACTTAGCGCTGCACCGGTTGCAGCGGAAACCTGAATAAATTTTCTACGGTCAATTTTGGTCATGAGTTTTTCTTTGATTTATCAGAATTGAATTGACATTGAAGAATTAACAATGGAGGTCATTCTGATCATTTGGTTTTTCAGTAAAGTCTCAGGCATAAATATAAGGAAACCCACGAAGTCTGGTAATAATATGCATCGAGAATTCCATATGAATGAGGGAGTTTGCTTTTAAGTATGACTGGAATTATAACCTGTCAGTCTCTCCTGGTCGGCTGAATCCTTCGTGTCTTAGCGTGCTCTTCCGCAGGCTGGAAGGACCGGGCACCTGTTTCGATCGGAACATTTTCCATAAAATTACTACTTTCGCATATGCGCACTGTCGAAGATATCATCCGGATACTGAAACTGGAACCCCACCCTGAAGGCGGTTTTTATAAACAAACCTACCGGAGTTCCGGCACGATTTCTCAGGAAGGCCTTGAAGGGAAATACTCCGGTAGCCGGAATTTCTCCACCTGCATTTATTTTTTGCTGACGAGTGGCAATTTTTCCGCCTTTCACCGGATTCATCAGGATGAGATCTGGCATTTCTACGAAGGAGCGTCCATCTCGCTACATACTATTTCACCAGAGGGACATTATGAATGCCATCGGGTCGGAAGCAACCTCCTGGCCGGGGAGTACCCCCAGGTCATCGTGCCAGGCGGCCACTGGTTCGCAGCGGAAATAACCGAAGGGGATGCGTATGCTCTCGTGGGTTGCACTGTAGCACCAGGCTTTGATTTTGAGGACTTTACATTGGCAAAACGGGATCAGTTACTGGCTGCTTATCCGGCCCACACCGAGGTGATTCTTCGCCTGACCAGGGAGTAAAACGCACTGAAATCATATCATCTTATTATTATCCCATTATGTCAAAGCTTA
>CBFGVZ010000370.1:0-2207 GCA_965652315.1 uncultured Saprospiraceae bacterium
TTAAACCCGATGTACAACATTGCGATGAGGTAAAGGATCAAAAACAACCAGTTACTCACCCCAAATTCTACCGAATCCGAAATCACATACACTTGTGGGGACCGAACTCCTGGTCCGGATTCGCCATTCGGAACCACCCAGGCCTTACCCCACCGGGTGGTGGAAAGCGTCAGTCGCGATGATCCTTCCGGCATTTGACCTACCTGAACATAGGATTCACTCAGGGTATTGAACGCCCAGATGTCCTCCAAAAAACCAGGATGAGTAGCGGGATCTGAATGCCGGGCAGTTACTTCATCCAATCCACCGGGGAAAACGATATGATTGAGACCGATCACCGGAGCCGGACTTGGCCCTGCTGCGATAGCTCTGGGGAGCTGTGGCAGGGAATTCCATCGGTCAGTGAGGGGATCGTACACGTAGGCATCCTTCAATAGTTCGCGGTCCTTTTTCCCCGATTCATTCACCACCGCATTGATACCGCTAAATAGATAAAACTTCCCATCCTTTGAGGCAGAAACCGCTAACTGCCTCGGAGGTCCAGGCCAGGGAGACCGCTTAATCCATTGCCGATCAGAAACAGGATCGCCCAGGTCGAGAGAATAAAAATGAGACACAGGATCCCCTTCCGGCGTTTCAAGGCCCCCAGCTACATATACGGTTGTGCCGACCAATGCCCCTGTTGTCATGGCCAAAGGCACAGGCAACTGGGGATAGCTTTTGTTCAGGGCTATCCGTCCATTTTTATATTCCACCCCGATGACGATATTGCTGTGTTCCCCGGCATTACTGCCTCCTATAATTATAACCTGGTTGCCGTAATTCACGGAAACGCCATAGCCTAAAGGAAAAGGAAGGGCATCATCAAATTTCTTCCATTCCCCTGATTCTTCTTCCATCACGAAAATATGGTCGTACCAAACCTTCTCACCTCCTTCCCAGGGCATCCTTTCCGGAAAATTAGCTCCACCCATACAAAGCAGTGCCCCATTGCTCACGCCGGCGAACATTCCGGCAAATCCTTCTTCATCCGGAATGGGTGGTAACTGGGAGATATGCAAAGAGGACTGAGCCCCAACCATTTGTCCGGTCAACATAAAGAGGAAGAGCAGAATTTTAGTATAACTTTTCATTAGAATCAGGTCAATTGTAATCGATAAATATTTTATGTACACATCCGGGTCCTGGCTCGGCCATTCCTCCCGTCACGTACACCGTATTTTCATCGGGGTTAAAAACTAAATTACTGGTGGCCGGAATCCCTGTCGGAACGGTCCCCAGCAAATCTCCATCCGGGCCGATAACCTGGAGTGCGCCCATTCCGTAATGAGCTACCCATATCCGGCTTTCACTGTCACAGGCTAATCCATCAGGTAAATTAGCAGTATAAGGGAGCCGGTCCGGATCTTCAGGGAGGGTGTTTCGGGGCAAATGAACGAATACTTCAAATGGAGATTCCAGCACACCCGGTTTGGCCAGGGGGGCGACCACGATCCGGTTTTGCGTACTTTCAGCCACATAGATTTTGCTTTCATCCGGCGACAATACAATCCCGTTGGGGTAATCCATTTGATCCGCTACCAACTTTTCCTTTCCTGCGGCATCGATGTAAAATACCTGCCCGGTGTGCCGTGTCGAATCGGTAAAATAAAACCCACCCTTTCCATCGAGAGCCAGATCATTGGGGGAAGCGAACGATCTGCCTGCGCATTTTTGACGGACGCGGTACCCTACAAATCGTCCGTCAGGATCCAATTCGACCACGGATCGGTCCTGCGTATCGCAGACCAGATGATGCCCGTTTTGTAATATACGTTGCCCGTTGGGGCACCGCAGTCGGGCCCATTCCGTTATTCGACCTTGCGGATCCATCCGGAGGATGGCACCCCCCAACATGGTTGAAAAATAAAGGTTATTTTCTCCATCCAACGCCGGCCCTTCGGTATAAAATTTAACCTCAGCCAGCTTTTCCCACTGCGTCTTCACTCTTTTCTATTTTGCATTTTATAAATGGTCAACACCGTTTTATCCTCCACCTCCATCCACATCCCGACCTTATTTTATCCCACGCTGTATAGCCTGCCATATCTTCCCTGTACAGGCCAGCAGGTAATGATAAATTTTAGGATTCGCATCGGCCCCACTCACCAATCTTCAAAGGGGAATAAAGGCTTGCTTCTATTCCGATACTCCAGTTGGGTAGCATC
>CBFGVZ010000371.1:0-2194 GCA_965652315.1 uncultured Saprospiraceae bacterium
TTAGTCGAATTATTCATGCAAAATATGGGTTTGATGGTTTAGGAAAAATAAATTTATGAAAATCAATGGTGAAAATCGTTCATTTCATTCAAATCAAATATTTGTCTTTTCCTGTAAATTCTCAAGGCCAACACTTCTCACGGTGCTACCTTCAGGATGATTACTGACGTCGGATAATGGGCCCAGGCTCTGTTGATCCATTTTCTCAGCCGGTCCCCTGAAGCGTCCAGTCCTAACTTCAGCTACCTTTTTGAACTTTGGGTCAAAGACGAGTATTTTCCGGCTTACTTTTTCCGTAAAAAAAATGCAAGTTACGACATATAAAATGATATTGACGGATAACCAAACAAGCCAATATTCCTACTTTCCATCATCACTGGAGTGTGAATGCCCGATAACCGGTCATGTACTTGTAAAGACAGTGGAAGATGTCAAAATCCCGGGGAATGGAGTTTAAGGATTCAGATGCCCTTAGATCTACAAAGACCTTACTTATGCACCGTACGGGTGTTCAGACAGCCTTTCGCGATGAGGCCATCAGCAAGATCCCTGGGAAATTGATTTCATTTGTGCAGTTAACTGCATTTTCACTGTGATCTACCGTGAATCTGTCATGGTAGTCCGTCCAACTACCTGCCATTAATGCCAGGGAATTAATTATGGATGACTTAAAGTCAAAAAAACATAACTAAACAGGATGAATTGCAGAATGGAATATAATTATTTTGATATTTGAGCGATATATATTTGGTGAATCTCGTAAAGTGTGATATATTAATTTTTAAATGGGATATATACCGTATGTTCTATGTGATTTTAACTCCTTAACCTTCATAAAACTCCTTAAAATGACCGAAAATCCTACTCCAAATGAAAAGCCTTCTGCCAATAATGTCCCTTGCTGGGATGCTGAGGGTGATCTCCGCACTGTCACTGAACGCCTTCGGGAAATGTTCGTGGAAATGGGGCAGAAAACCAGAATCGAAAGGGGGCAGCAGCCCGCAGAGCGATCCGTGTTCAGAAAACAGCACGGGATCGCTTATGGACATTTTGTAATAGACAAGGATATACCTCCGGAATTCAAAATCGGAATCTTTGCCGGCGATACCTACGAATGTACCGTTCGGTTTTCCAGTGATACCGCTCCGGATGGTCCGGATCTTCATTCTACCCTTGGCGTGGGACTGAAATTATTCGGGGTGGATGGACCCAAATTGCTGGGGGAGGGTTCCACGGCAGATTTTATTTTTCAGAATATCGACCGCTTTTTTGCCCGCGATGCCCGGCAAATGTGCAGTTTTACCACCGCCGGAGTTGTAGATAAAGATTACAATTCCTACATCCGTAAACACCCGGAACTGGCCGCGATTCTTCAGGCGATGATGCGGGAAGAAGCGAGTTGCCTGAGCGCCTCCTATTGGGCTATTTTGCCATTTAAATTGGGGGAAAACCAAATCGTAAAATACCGGCTCGTTCCGGAGGATGCGGAAAAGGGCGCCCCTTTCGATCACATGAATTACCTGGCCCTCGATCTGGAGCAACGTTTGCGTACGCGACCTGCCACTTTTCGGTTTGAAATCCAGGTGCGAACAGATCCGGATTCCATGCCACTGGATGACGCCCAGGCGGTGTGGAGTACAGATGAGAGCCCGTACCGGTGTATTGCGCGACTGCATCTGCCCCAACAGGACATCTGTGCCATCGGTCAGGAAGCGTTCGGAACCAACCTCTCATTTAATATATGGCGGACCCTGGCTGAACACGAACCACTGGGAACCATTGCAGCCGTCCGGAAAACCGTTTATGAAGCCAGTGCAGCGACCCGCCACCAGGCTAACGGGCAACCCCTGCAGGAATCCCCCGTCCGTAATCCTGATTTTGAGGGGAATATAGATGCTGACAGTGATTGCATCGTCAGGGCTGGAATTTATCCTCCCATCGGAGTGATGCGGGTGGGGAACAGTGAGTCTGAATATTTTATTGGTCCGCTGGTGGACGAACCGGTTGCGCATGAATCAGTGTATGCCTACCGGGATCGGACGGGTGCATTGAAAAGACAGGCGGCGCAGTTTCGGATATACGGTTTTAATGCAGCGGGCAAGGCGGTCAAGGAACTGACCGCTGATAATGCCCGTATCACCTGGCATTGCCATCTGGCGAATCAGAAAGCTTCCTGGTATGAATTTCAAATGGC
>CBFGVZ010000372.1:0-2144 GCA_965652315.1 uncultured Saprospiraceae bacterium
TGACTTAAGTTCAAATTATGAGGTCATATTATTGTGAAAATATATTTATATAATATAAAATACGAAAAAATGGTCGAAAAATTGGATTTATGCTAATATAAATTTATATATTTAACGTAATGGATGAGAAAAAGAGGTTTTGTTGCAAATGAAGTATCCGTGATTGAATTCTGAAAAAATAATTGGAGATGAAAAATTGAAGATATGAAAGAAATTGACACAAAAAGTAAACAGAAAAGTAATCCGGATGGGTTGCCGTTCCATTTGGTGTATCAATGTATTTTGATGTTGTTGTGTTCATTCTGCCTGGAGGCACAAATCAGCGTGGAAGGTATTGTTACGGATGAAAACAATGAACCGTTGATTGGGGTGAACGTATTGGTCAAAGATGGTAATAATGGAACCGTAACCGATGTGGATGGTCATTTTATACTGGAAAACATCCGAGAAAATGATGTTTTAGTTTTTTCATATGTTGGTTACCGAACTTCTGAAATAAGTGTTGAAGGGCGCACATCGATTAATGTCGTGATGTCTGTAGATGCTGCGCTGTTGGACGAAGTAGTGGTGGTAGGATACGGGACTTTGGATAAAAGGGAGTTGACGACATCGGTCACGCATATTGGGGAGAAGGATATGCTCAATGTTCCCGCCACAAATCCGATTATGCAAATTCAGGGTAAAGTAGCTGGAGTTCAGATACAGCGAACTGGTGGATCTGACCCCAATGCCGGTGAAAGTATTCAAATCCGGGGAGCTGGTTCCAGAGTGGCAGGAACCGGTCCGCTGGTCGTAATTGACGGAATTCCGGGTGGTGATCTTAAAAATATAAACAGTAACGATATTCAATCGATAGATATATTAAAAGGTGGTGCAGCTGCAGCCATATACGGGTCCAGGGCGGCAAACGGCGTCATTATTGTCACTACCAAGAAAGGCGGTATTTCCGAACGTCTTGAAATTGAGTATAATAGTTACCTTTCAACGGAAATGATCAAAAACGAACTGGAATTGCTTTCCGCTGAAGAATTTTTGGAACTGGGTATAAATAAGGATGAAGGAGCCCGTACAGATTGGTTTGATGAACTGACCAACAATTTTCCAATGTCACACAGTCATTCACTGGCCTTGAGCAGTGGAAATTCCAGGACCCAATACCGGGCTTCCGTTTTATATCGTAATTTCGATGGTATTGACATAGCTACAGGGCGGGGCGAATACGGAGGCCGTATTAATATACATCACAGCGCATTAAATGATGCACTGGAGTTTGATCTGATTGTGGCCCCAAAATTCACAAATGAGGACCTTACGTCCTACAGTGCTTTTTATCAGGCCATTCAACTGAACCCAACCATTCCGGTATATGATCCTGACAACCCCTCGCAGTACAGTTTTATAGTAGCGCATGAAACCTGGAATCCGGTGGAGCAATTGGCCCTGGAACAGCGTGAAGCAACCCGGAAATATTTTACCGGAAGTGGGAAGATCACATACAACATTTTACCCAATTTGAATACTTCAATCATGTACGCTCAGGAATCGAATGAAAGGCAGTACAATTTTTTTAGTCCCAGCACTTCTACTAATTCCAAGATCAATTCCCGGCGGGGACAAGCTCAAAGGCAATTGGAAAACTGGGACAATAAAGTTTTTGACTGGCTGGCTAATTACATATACGAGCGGAATCAGTTCACCATGAAATTTCTGGGAGGATATTCCTATCAGTATTTCCACTATTCCGAGTTAATAGCCACAAATTATGATTTTCCATCCGATGCGTTGACATTCAATGATCTTGGTTCGGGTCTTTACCTGAAGGAAGGGCGGGCTACTCTGGATTCTGATCGTAATTCGTCAACGATCATTGCCTTTTTCGGCCGGGCCAATGTTTCGATACTCGATAAATATTTCTTGTCCGGGAGTATAAGGCGAGAAGGCTCCAGTAAATTTGGGGAAAACAATAAATGGGGATTATTTCCCGGGATTTCCGCGGGCTGGATGTTATCAAGGGAAGACTTTATGGTGGATCAAACCATTTTTGATGAGCTGAAGTTGCGGGCTGATTATGGCATTACAGGTAATCAGGGTTTCCCTTCTTACAGGGCACAGCGGTTGTATAGTGGTGCCGGGAATTACTATGT
>CBFGVZ010000373.1:0-2078 GCA_965652315.1 uncultured Saprospiraceae bacterium
AGACTTCTTTCTAACCCGAATTATTTACCAAATACGGTCTGAATAAGATGCATTGAATTGAGAATCAACCTGGTGCTCCGTTGGATAATTTCTTAAAACCCATAACGGAATCCTACTTAAACCATTTTTTCAACAGCGATTCCTGTTGATCCGTATAGGGTGGATACTTGAACGGGGGTTCTATCCAGCGGGCCTTGGTCTGGATGGCCTTCTGATGTGAGAAGGTGTCAAAACCCCATTTTCCGTGATAATGCCCCATGCCACTGGTTCCGACCCCTCCAAAGGGCAGGTGGGTATTGGAAATATGGTGGAGGGTGTCATTGATGGTCATACCACCGAACTGAAGGTGGTCGCGGGCCCGGTCGATCTCCTCCTTTCGGTTACTGAATACATACAGTGCCAATGGATGCGGTCGCCTACGTACCCAATCGATGGCTGTTTCCCAGTCCGGGACCGAAATGACCGGTAATATGGGCCCGAATATTTCTTCTTCCAGCACCGGATCGGTGGGTTTGACTTCCGTCAGCACGGTGGGATGGATCAAGCGGCTTTCCCGATCGTACTGCCCGCCCGTAACGATTTTCCCCTGGGACAAATATGCTATAAGCCGATCATAATGGGAGTCGTTGATGATTCGGACGTAGTGAGACTTCATCCGGTCCCGGGTGAATTGCTTTTTGATCTGGTCTGTCAAATTGTCCAGCAGAGCCTGCTCTATCGATTCATGGACCAACACATAATCGGGGGCGATACAAGTCTGACCCGCGTTGATGAATTTTCCCCATACGAGGCGCCGGGCGGCCAATTCCGGATCGGTAGACTCCGATATCAAGGCAGGGCTTTTTCCACCCATCTCCAGCGTCACTGGAGTCAGATGGCGAGCCGCCGATTCCATCACCTTTCGCCCAACCCGCGGACTGCCTGTGAAAAATATCTTATCCCACTGATATTCCAACAATTGAGTAGCCACCTGCCCATCACCTTCGATAACGTGAAAAACCTCCTGTGAAAAGTGATTATTGATCAGTCTGGCTATCGCGGAGGAGGTATGCGGTGCCAGCTCACTGGGTTTGAGTATTACAGTGTTACCGGCGCTCAGGGCATCCACCGCCGGGACCAGGCTCAGTTGGTACGGGTAATTCCAGGGGCTGAGGATGAGGCAAACCCCGTAAGGTGTCGGTTGGATGTAGCTTTTCCCCGGTAGATTGAAAAGGCTGCCCCTGACCCTTTTTCGGCGCGACCAGCGTTTGATATTCTTGAGCTGGGTTTTGATTTCCCCGTGAATGAGCATCAACTCGGTCAGGAATGTTTCATAGGTCGATTTGTGAAGATCTTGATAAATGGCCTCGTTGAGCTCGGCCTCGTACCTGGTAAGCAGATCTTTCAGTAACTTCAAATGCGCCTTCCGTTTTCCAATCGGCAGGGTTCCGCCAGTTTGGAAAAAAGCCTGTTGTCGCGAAATAATTTTACCGGTTTCCAGGATCGCTCAGTTATTGGTTGTGATTATCAAATTTAGGGTAAATTTATTGATATTACGAGGTTAGTACATAAATTCCGGCTTCTGGCTGAACCTGAATTATTCACCACATACAGCCCGGAAAAGATGCATTATTTCGGAGATCAATCTTATATTGTCCCAATACTGAGGAATAGTGCGGCCCACCCCTTACGGCCCGTCCTCAGGGCGGAACCGTCGCTCCCTTCACCGAATGTCCCTGTGGACATCCGTTCCTTCGAAGTTCGTTCAGTCTGTTTATTCCAACTGAAAAGTATACCAGTATTCCAAATTAAAAGTATACCATTTATGGTAAATAAGAAGGGTAGCCGAAGCGGAAAAAAGGAAGAAAAAATTTCCAAAGAACGTCAGGTGTTTCGCCACTACATAAACGGTTCTGATTTTCTGCCTATATTTAATCTCAAATATCAACACATTAAAATACCTCCTGATTTGAAACTGAAATTGACTCCTTTCTTAGTACGGTTTTGTTCCTGTATCGCTCTACTGAGCCTCAGCACGGTAACCCACAGCCAGGTAGATTTGTCTTATTACCTACCGGACACCGAAAATCTTAATCCCG
>CBFGVZ010000374.1:0-2070 GCA_965652315.1 uncultured Saprospiraceae bacterium
TCTTTTTCATACTCCAGCATATACGCTATCCTGCTTTCGAGCCATTCACGCAGTTCCGTTTCCGTCACCGGTTTATTTTCCAGACCAAAATTTCTCCGGATCAGGTCCATCATTTTTTCTCATTTTCCTGGTGACCGATCATCCGCAGAATATCATCCACATATTTGCGGTTGTTAGACAAACGAGGGACCTTGACCTGTGATCCCTGCCTTTTTTGCTGCTTGAGCCATTTTTCAAAGGTGGCGGGCGGAAGCACCGTAATTGATAGGTTCTCCAGGGCCAGATTCCGGATACGTTTGGCTGCGTAGTCCGAATTGACTTTTTGCAATTCCTGGTCCAGGATGTGGGCAAATTCGTCCAGGTCAGCCGGAAGTCGCTGGAATTCGATCAGCCAGTCGTGTCGGCCCTTTGTACCGTTGCCCAAATATTTTGGTGCTACCGTGTAATCCTTTATTTCACTTCCAGTTTTATCCGTGGCAATACTGATCGCAGTGTCGGTGTTATGGATCATGACTTCTTCACCGAAAGCATTGATAAATTGCCGGGTACGTCCCGTTATGCGAAATTGGTGCGGTTTTAAATTCGTGAACCGGATGGTATCCCCGATTTCATACCGCCAAAGTCCCGCAGTAGTGGAAATGATGACGGCATAATCCACTCCCTCCCGCACATCTTCCAGCGGGATGGCGGAGGCCTCCGGACTGTCGTATTGATCCATCGGTATGAATTCGTAAAAAACGCCGTGATCCAGAAGTAGTATCATATCTTCATCGGGATGGAGCTGAGTTCCGAAATAACCTTCCGAAGCGTTGTACACCTCCTGATATATGAAATCATCCCGGGGGATCAACTGTTCAAATTGTTTCCGGTATGGATCGAAGTTGACCCCGCCATGCAGATACAACCGTAGTCCAGGCCACACCTCAAGGATATGTGCTGCACCGGTTTTCTCCAGGACTTTGCGGAACAAAACCAGGTTCCACGTCGGAACGCCCCCGATGGTGCCGATGTCATTTTCCTGAATGGCCAAGTCAGCCGTCAGTTCGAGCTTTTTCTCCCAATCTTCCATGATAGCTACCTTCACTTCCGGCACGTAGAATGGGCGCCCCACCAACGGAAGATTAGTGATCATGATCGCAGACACGTCCCCGATAATGGATTCCGGATTTTCCTGAAAATGCGACAGACTACCCCCCAGAATCAGGCTTTTCTTTTCAAATAGCTGAATATCCGGATTGTTGTGGTATAAGATGGAAAGGGTGTCCCAGCTTCCTTTCTTATGGCATTCCTGAAAATTTTCTTCTGATACAGGCAGGTATTTGGATCGCGCATTCGTGGTGCCGCTGGATTTGGAATACCAGGTGATCTGTCCGGGCCAGAGGATGTCCTTTTCCCCAAGCATCATGCGGTGAATCTCGGGTTGCAGGTCTTCATAACTCACTCTGGGGAGCCGGTCTCTGTATTGGTTATAGGTTTTAATCTCTCCGTAATGGTATTTACGGCCCCATTTAGTGTGCCGGGCGGTGCTCAGCAGATGATCCAACAGATCATACTGATATTTGAAAGGTTCGTTCAGGACCTGAGTCAGCGCATGGTAATTTGACTTTAGGAACAACTTTACCGTTTTGTTGATCAGTCCTTTCATGTTTGTATTTCAAATAAAGATACGGTTCTTTCTGATTCAGTCGCTCATTAATTTACCGATACATGTCGGGTAGGTCGTCACACCTGCCATCGCCGGAAAAGGTAAATCTTATGATAATACATCTTCGGACACATACTTTTGCAAGAATCGGGCCGTAAAGCTATCCTTCACGCGGGCTACCTCTTCTGGGCTGCCCTGTGCGACGATCTGCCCGCCGTGACGCCCGCCTTCCGGGCCGATATCAATGATATGATCAGCCGTCTTGATCACGTCCATGTTATGCTCAATAATGATAAAGGTATTCCCTTTGTCGATCAGTTTTTGTACCACCTGCAGCAATCTTTCGATGTCCTGAAAATGAAGCCCGGTTGTCGGTTCGTCCAGGATGTAAAGTGTATTCCCGGTATCTCGTTTAGCGAGTTCTT
>CBFGVZ010000375.1:0-2022 GCA_965652315.1 uncultured Saprospiraceae bacterium
ATAAAATAACAAAATAAATCCCGGCCGGCAACCCTGAAACATCCAATGACAATTGTTGATTTCCCGGTAATGCAGCCGCTGTTATGTGTTTTTCCTTTACGATTTCTCCCAGATTATTAACCAGGGTCAATCGGACAGGGCGTACACCCACTACGGTCCAGGAAATGTGTACCTGATCTTTAGCCGGATTGGGTGTAAGACGTAGATGTGTTGGGCGGATCGCTTCTTCCTCCCCGGTCATCACCGAAGTATTGATCAACGTGACCACCCCATACGCGGGCACCATTAGGTTTCCCTGGCTTCCATCAAACTGCAAATTAGAAGATTCCCAGTAGCTGTTTTCATGGCTCGTATAGACTTCAAATTGTTTTGAAAAATTCAAATCCGTCAGGTGCAGATGCACCTCCTTTTCACTATCGGTCGTATTAATGAGGACGATAGTGAGAGTCTGATCTTCCTCGTGCCAGTAAGCACTGGACAGTATTTCGCTTTCATTTCCGGATTCAGCCCCAATTCGATAGGAACCGGGGCGTATCGACCGTGAAAAATGCTTGAAAGCCACGTATTTCGGTGCCTTATTCCCTAAAATTTCGGTAGTCAATGCAAATGAGCTTGTAGCACCGGAATCCTCTGCTTCTGTAAATGTCCAGTAGATCCAGGCACTCTGATTTCCCACGGTGAGCGCCTGATGGATTTTGACCGCAATGCTCCAGCCTCCGTTATTGGGATAGGAATCCTTCGGGTAGATCCAGTCGTGATGCTCACCAGATGTCTCAGTCATCCACGATTTCTTTCCATAATCAGTAAACCCCATGATATTTCCGGGAACCCCGGGTGCCGGGCTTTCTTCCCAGCCCTCTGACCACCAGCGCCATTGTAAAGGATCGCTTCCACTGGATTCCACTCCGTCAGGCGCATAACCGTGAATACAAAAAAAGTCTATGGCCGCCATCGAAGTAGAATCCTGACTCATTTTGTGCAAATACTGGAGATTTTTGTGGATAGCGTCTTCTCCTCCGCGATACTGCCACAATCCATAGGCATCACCTCCCAGGAGATCCTCGGGGCCCATGAGTCGGATATCTTTCAGGTCATCATATCGATCAAATTCCGCTCTGATTGCTTTGATCGCAGTGATGTACTGACTGGAAAGCGGATATGTCATACTGTTGTAATACTGTTCAAAATTCAGCTCATTTTGAATGCTGATCGCATAAAAATCAACTCCATGATGATCCTGAAACCCCCGAATATAAGCCGCCGTACTGCGGGCAAACTGTGTCAGTGAACTGGTCGGTCCGGTTCCCCCCAGATCAGAATCATCAAATACATCCAACGGCTGGTCCGTAACATCCAGTTTACCACCAGCGAAATTCCCGCCCCAGATAAAAGGCCACGGTACCCCTTTTACAGGACCGGGCCACCAATCCTGATTGTATTGATTCCCGGAGGAAATTTTCACCCAGGGCAGGGGCGACCAAATAGACCCAATCAATTTGAAATCGTCGGGGTTTTCAACCCGATCCAGACCGGCCTGGATGGCCCTGTTCTCAGAATAGGTGAAATACTTTACATTCTCATCAATGTCCGGCCCCATTACAGCAATTGGAGCATTCCTGCCTCCAAACTCCCGGGAATAATCTTCAGGCCCCATATAGGTACGAACCCTGTTATTTTCCGGACCGTCCGGATTGTCATGATCCTCCAGATTGAATTTACTGTCTACATTACTTCCCAGAAACCAGGGTGAATACACATTCAGATCGGAGTAGGGGCGAACCAGTTGTGGGGTCAAATCCACCCTGTAAATGTTCGCCCCGGCATCCTCATAAAACAATTGGTGCCACCAAATTTCATTTCGTGATCCATCGCCCTGATGAGCCCCAAATCCATCGATTATTTGCTTTTTTTCACCTGGTTTAATCACCACATCTATTGGCTGTGCCGTGACGAAGTAACAACTTCCCGCCAGAAAGAAACATCCGATCCATCTGATTACATCAAAACGTCTGATTCGAAACC
>CBFGVZ010000376.1:0-1989 GCA_965652315.1 uncultured Saprospiraceae bacterium
CAATGGGAACAAAAGAAGGAATTTATGCGGGAAAACCTCAAACGTTATGTTACGGGTACCTTCCCGCCGCCACCAGACAACCTCGAAGCCACCATCCTGAGCGAACGGATGGACGGTGAGGTAAAACTGCAGATGATCGAGCTTCGCTTTAGTCCGGACCATCAGGCAAAGCTCACCATCGAACTGATGATCCCGCCCGGTGATGGACCATTTCCGGTTTTTATGACCCAGTGGAACCATCGGGGATGGGCCCGGATCGCCGTAAGACGGGGGTATATCGGTTGTGTTTACGCGGGAGCCGACAGTAAGGATGACACAGAGGATTACAGCAGGATCTGGGCGGGTCAGTACGATTTTACCCGGTTGATGCGCAGGGCCTGGGGAAGTTTCCGCGCGATCGATTATCTGTACACGCTGCCGCAGGTTGATCAGAGTAAAATAGCCCTCACAGGGCATTCCCGCAACGGTAAACAGTCGTTAATGGCCGCAGCCTTTGACGAGCGGATCACAGCCATCATTCCGAGCAGCGGGGGTACCGGGGCGGAAGTCCCCTGGCGATACTGTGCGTATCAATATGACGTGGAGGATATTGCACTTTTGGGGCCGGCGCAACCCTCCTGGCTCCACCCGCGGTTGCGTTTTTTCATCGGTCGGGAACAGAAGCTCCCCATCGATCAAAATTCGTTTATGGCACTGATTGCCCCACGTGGTCTGATGTTGAGTACGGCGGTGGAAGAATCTGCCAGCAACCCCTGGGGAATCGAAAAGGCTTTTTTGTCCGCACAGAAAGCGTATAAATTTCTCTCTGCAGAGGATCAGATCGCCATCCGATACCGACATGGCCGGCATGGTACCAATGCCGGGGACATCGAAGCCTACATCGATTTTTTTGATTACGTCTTTGGCCGGACTGAAATGGAACCGGTCCAGAAATACACCTATGTCCCTTCGTGGAGAAAATGGCAATCCCGCAGTGGGATGGCTATCGATCCGGCGGATTTTGACCAACAACCCGAAAACGGAAGCCAGATTTCGGCACTCCGTTCGGCTGCACAGATCCAGCGTTTCCGTGAATCCACACGCGAAACCGTGTTGAAAATGCTCGGAGAACAACCCGCGGGTGTGACCAATCCCGGTCCCGGTACACTTGAAGGGAATGTCCGGGGGGAAGAAAAATACGGTAGCGTGATTCCCCGGCCTGGTGCCAATTCCTTCATGGGCCGCCAGGCAATCAGTCCCTACTCCGGATTTGGCGATTACCTTTTTGGTTATCTGTATTATCCCCGGAAACTTGTAGAGCGTGGGGATAAAATTCCCGTCGTCATTTATCTTCACGAGTACGATTATTCCAAAGGATTTTCATCCATGAGCCTCAACCACAGCATTCACCGATACATTGAAGGACTGGTGAGAAGTGGGTATGCCGTCTTTGCGTACGATATGATCGGATTTGGTACACGCCAGCAGGAAGGACTACATTTCTACGACCGATACGCGCGCTGGTCCAAAATGGGCAAAATGGTGGAGGATGTCCGGGGGGCGGTAGATGCGTTGTCCAATTTGGATGAGATCGACCCTGAGAATATATTCGTGATGGGGTATTCCCTGGGCGGTACGGTGGGATTGTACGCTACTGCGCTGGACGAGCGGATTGCTGGTCTGGTCAGTGTCAGCGGATTTACACCGATGCGGAGCGGTGGAAAGCATGACCTGCACCTCGATGATATATCCAGGGAACATTTGTTGATACCGCAGCTTGGTTTTTTTAAGGATCACCCGGATCGAATTCCGTATGATTACGAAGATCTGTTGGCGGTCATCGCGCCCAGGCCGGTACTCGTTATCGCCCCACAGCATGACCAGGCCGCAGATAGTGAAGCAGTAGAAAAGGCGGTGAACCAGGCCAGGCAGGCGTATCATATATTTGATCAATCAGAGCAGATTGACCTTCGAATGCCCGACGATTACAACCGGTTTTCGGAGGAGATG
>CBFGVZ010000377.1:0-1970 GCA_965652315.1 uncultured Saprospiraceae bacterium
ACCATCTCCAATCCTCTTGTCGTCTCTGCCACAGATGGACCGGTATGCGGACACCCATAAATCACCCAGTTATCCTGGCTGATACGGGCAGGTTCGGAGAATGAGTTTCCGTGATCCTTTGAAATAATATGTGCAATATCCCGGATACTGTCCTGCCAGATTGCCCTGTACAACACATGAAGGTCTCCTGAAGAGGAAACAAATAATTCGGTGCGGCAACATTCGCACGTACCAAACGCAATGGGCTCATCACTCAAAAAGCCATCCGAACCACTGGTTTTAGCAAAAAACAGAGTGGAACCTTCCTTGTCGTTCGATTTCAATCTGGAATCCAGCCAAATGGCTCCAATCTCACCATCGGGCAGTGTAGCTATATCGAAAAAACTTCTGCTCAGGCCTGTCGTGGTATCTCCCACATGCAGATACCGCTGTGGTGTCCACGTAGCACCAGCATCCGAAGATTGGGTGTAGTACAATGCGCCCGCAAAACGATTATCCTTCGTGGGTTGTCGCATTGAATATACCGCAACTATTGAACCATCTGCCCTGAAAGCCAATTTGCTCATGCTTTCACTACTGGTCGAACACCCCCGGGACGGTGGCACTTCTCCCCTGCTAAGAATTTCCATCCCATTTTTAGAAAATTTAGCAAACCGGACTACATAACCAGTGGAATCGCCTCCGACGAGCTTTTCGTTCCATACCAGAACCGGAAAACCCTGATCATCAGTTGTAAAATAAGGTCCTGTTGCCTCTGCTCCGAATGCAGAGACATGAAAAAGAGCATCCCCGGATGCCCCTTCAGTATCTCCGCCCGGGTCTCCACAGGACCAGCTCAAAATCAAAACTAAAAACAAGCCAACCCCTCCGGTCAGCGACACTGTATTATAAATTTTTTCATGCATTCTACCTGGATTTTATTGATTTCTTTGACTTTTAAATTGATAAGCCACGCCAACATTGATGGTGGGGGGTTCTCCGGCGTGATAGCTATCTCCCCATTCAGACCGGCGGACGACCGTGGCATACAGACTATTGGCGACATTGATTACATGGACCCAGCATTCCACATCCCAAAATTCATAGCTCAGTCGAATATTCATAAGATTGTAGCCGGGGTATTCTCCCGTATTGGCATGATCCATAAAGTACTTATCCACGTGCTGCCATTCGAGCGACCATCGAAAATTTTCCAGCCAGGCAGGTTTGTAAGTGATCTCGGCATTGGCTATCCATGACGGTGCCTGGCCCATTTCATTTCCGGCGTAATCATTCCCCGATTCTTCGTACTCGTCAAACAGATGCGTGGTATTGGTTCCACTGAACCGAAAGTGCAGTTCGTCCGATATTTGCCATTTCAATCCGTATTCAATTCCCCGATGGGTGGTTTTTCCGGCATTCCGGTTTTCCTGTGATCCGTCATCCAGCATGACGGTGATGATTTCATTGGTTCCATTCATCTGATAAATACTGAAGTCCAGGCCTATCCGATCCTGCCATTGAAAGTATCCACCGATTTCATAATTCCGGTACACGGAAGGTTGGAGAACGGGAATTCGAACACCACGGTATAATTCAGAGATTTGCGGGGGTAAAAATCCTTCGCTATAATTAGTAAATAATCCCTTTCCACGCCCAAGGTTCCAGGTCAGCCCTATTTTGGGGGTTAGGGCGGAAAAATTGTCCACTTCATCCGGGGCACCGGAAAAGGCATGCTCGTCGAGGTTGTTCCGAAAATCAAAATACAACCGGTCGTACCGTAGCGCTGCGGTGAGCTGGAGCCATTCGGTCAGGTTTATATCCAGATTGGCATAGGTGCCGGCATTGAACAGAAGGGCTTCGTAATCGGTCAATACGCTGTCGGTCGGACTAAAACCGGTGTAGATACCGTCATCACTTTTATCGATCGAGATGTATCCGGCCCAAAAATGATCCGGACTCACATCCAGATTAACCCCCACCGACAATTG
>CBFGVZ010000378.1:0-1929 GCA_965652315.1 uncultured Saprospiraceae bacterium
TCGGGAGGGTCTGGATCAATGACGACCAGTATTTTGATGGGGTACCGGAGGTGGCCTGGGAGATGTACATCGGCGGCTATCAGCCTGCCCAGAAGTGGCTCAAGGATCGCCGCGACCATACATTAAGTTACGAAGATATTCGGCACTATCAAAAAATCATCGTTGCCCTTACCGAGACTGCCCGGCTGATGAAGGAGATAGATAAAGTGGATATTGGACTGACTTAAAATTTCGTTTTAAGCCATTCTTGCCGAATTTGAACCACTTTTCTATCACTTTCACGGTAAAAGACAGGATATCTGAGATGTACTGCATGGTATCCATTTTCAACTGTAGTAATTTCACTAACATCTATTTTTCTCTCCTGCATAGCCTGGACCAATGCTATGATATAGCATCCCCTTCGACCAACCCATCCATTGTGCGATGTTTCTATGTTGAAACAGTTCACTAATTCGTATTCACTGCTGGTTCTGAAAGTATCCTGATATTGGATGACCAGGTTTTCTTGATGTGTTCTTTCTGTGGACATATTTAGAAATTTTTGATAAAGAAATCCATATCGTTTTTACCACCGTAGTTTCCGACTCGGTTGGTGCACAGTCAAGTGCTCTTGATATACCGTACAAATATAGGAAATTAATTTAACAAATGTATTGTTTCAGCACTATTCTTCCCAAAAAAAGAATATACCCATGTCTTGTCACACAGCAAAGTGGTAGGATTTTAATAAGACCTATTGGGAATGAGCTGGAAAAGTGGAAGATAAAGAAGTCCTGAAAACCGCTTGCAAGTACCGACCGATACAGTAGCTCTCAATGTGCTGATTGCAGATAACTTCATACAATAACCCCTTCATTTAAAAAAATAAAAAATATTTTCGCTGCAAGGGCAATTTGGGTATATTCATCAAACCATAAGTTTTGTAGATGAAACGCAGAAATTTTATCCGGGAGTCCTCAATTGGAATGCTGGGGATGGGATCAGGAAGTTTCTTCCGAAATGAAAACCGGTCAGCCGATACGGGTGGTATTCAATCAAGCCAGGTCATTGCAGAGGAGAATCACATCAATATTTATTCAAAAGCTGTTGTAAAACAGGCAAAAGTGATTCTTGCGGCTGATACACACCTTTGGATGAATGATGATCGGGGAAACCCTTACCGCCAATTTAGTGATCGGATGGCAAAAGCATACAATCAGACCGTTCATTTTCAGACCGGTGAGGAAACTAATCCCAACGAGTCATTTGAAAATACCCTGCAACTGGCCATTGACTCCGAAGCTGATTTACTGGTGCTTTTGGGAGATATCTTTAGTTGGCCATCTGAAGCTTCTATAGAATGGGCATATGACAAACTCAATCAGGCAGGCGTCCCTTATATTTATGTTGCAGGAAATCATGACTGGCATTACGAGGGAATGAGTGGAACGCTGGATGAACTGCGGAAAACCTGGATCAATAAGCGTCTTTTGCCCATGTATCAGGGTCAGGATCCCATGATGTCTGCCTATGACATTCAAGGTATCCGGTTTTTAGCCCTTGATAATTCCATTTATGAGATTTCTAATGAGCAATTAGCCTTTTTCAAAGATCAGGTAAAATCCGGTATGCCGCTCATATTGCTGGTACATATACCTATGTATCTTCCCGGGAGATCGGTGTCCTTTGGATGCGGACATCCCGAATGGAATGCTCATTCAGATAAAAATTATGAATTGGAAAGACGCCCCAAATGGCCGGTGACGGGGCATACCACTACTACGATGACTTTTTACAAAGAGGTCTTTACCGCTCCCAATTTATTGGGGGTATTTGCCGGTCACATACACCGACCCTCCGCAGGATATATTAACGGTAAATTTCAATTTGTGGCGGATGATAATGCGAGCGGAGGTTTTTTGGATATTACCTTAAATCAGCTTTCAA
>CBFGVZ010000379.1:0-1912 GCA_965652315.1 uncultured Saprospiraceae bacterium
CAATTGTCATTGGATGTTTCAGGGTTGCCGGCCGGGATTTATTTTGTTATTTTATCGGGAAATGGATGGATGGAATCTTCACAACTGATACTTAATAAGTGACGAGGATACTCCGGAAAGTATAATTAAGCGGATAATATTTCAGGTGATCAGGCTGATGCATTATATTTGAGTGATTAGTGGTTTTAGTCGTCCAGTCACGGGCAATTGAGGCCAGAATCAATGAATCTTTTAGAGGACTGGTCGTGCTCAGGACGCTGGTTTGATTTCGTGTACAAACTATTTTTAGGTGTGAACTCAGCGACAAAAATGACAGAATGGTTTCTTCGATTAAAATCAGGGTGTGGGTGATTAAGTTTTTGCTGACTGGATGGCTTTGTTTTTACGCTGTCTGGGTCTGGTCCCAACCGTTGGACAAACCCAATATCTTATTTATCGCCATTGATGACCTCAATGACTGGGTCGGCGTATTACACGGACATCCCCAGGTCCAGACACCCCATCTGGACCGACTGGCCGAGCGGGGGTTTTTGTTTGCCAATGCGCACACCCAGGCCCCACTCTGCAATCCTTCCCGTACCAGTGTTCTGACCGGAATGCGGCCAGGTAGTACCGGCATTTATGGACTGGCTCCCCGGTACCGGACACTGGAATCAACGGAGGATATTGTGAGTCTTCCTCAGTTTTTGTCTCAGCATGGATACCATACGATCTCTTCAGGTAAAATCCTCCACGGTGGAATTACAGAGGTGGAACGCGCTTTTGAATTCGATGAATGGGGTCCAGATGGTGGTTTCGGTCCTTTCCCGGAGCAAAAGCTTGTCAGGAAAAAGCTGGACATGATCGATCATCCTTTGATCGACTGGGGCCCTTTTCCTATGGAGAGTGATACCGGCATTTTGGATTATAAATTAGCAACCTGGGCATCGAATCGGTTAATGGAGCTCGGTGCATCAGAATCTGAACAGCCTTTTTTCCTTGGAGTAGGATTTCACAAACCACACGTGCCTTTATACGTCAGCCAGCAATGGTTTGACTTATATCCCATCGACGATATTATCCTCCCTCCGGCACCACAATATGACCGTATGGATGTATCTGATTTTGCGTGGTACCTGCATTGGTTCTTACCCGAGCCCCGATTGAGTTGGTTGATTGAAAATCAGGAATGGAAGGCAAAGGTCCAGGCTTACCTTGCTTGTGTGAGTTTTGTAGATGCTCAGGTCGGTAGGGTGTTGGATGGACTGGATAAAGCCGGTCTTACGGAATCCACGGTAGTCGTGCTGTGGTCCGACCACGGTTATCATCTTGGGGAGAAGGGCATCACAGGAAAGAATAGTCTGTGGGAACCCGCTACACGCGTTCCGCTGATTTTTGCGGGCCCGGGGATTCCGGAAGGGCACACCAGTCATGAAGCTGTCGAATTGCTCGACATTTACCCGACGCTTATTGCGCTGTCAGGACTGCCGTCCGGAACGGATTTGGAAGGCATGCCGCTTACACCATTTTTTCAACAATCGGATTTCAAGCGGGACCGTCCTGCCATTACCACACATAATCCGGATAGCCATGCTGTTCGTGATCGCAGATGGCGGTATATCTCTTACGCAGATGGCAGTGAGGAATTGTACGATATGATGCGGGATCCTCATGAATTCCAAAACCTGGCGTCGGTTGCAGAATATGATTCGATCAAAAAGCAAATGAAGGAGTGGTTACCCGGGAAAAGTCAGCCACTGGCACCCGGGAGTCGACACCGGATTTTAGAGCGTAGAGGGGAGGATTGGTTTTGGGAAGGACAGAAAATTGAATTTAACGCATTGATTGATTGAAATATGAAAAGCAACCGCCAAAACCCGACCGATCAGATCCGGTATCTTTTAATAGCACTGGTATGTACGGCAACGCTTGG
>CBFGVZ010000380.1:0-1910 GCA_965652315.1 uncultured Saprospiraceae bacterium
AATCATGGGTTATGGCTTTGTATGGTGGTGTTCCACCTTTCATTTCAGGTCAGGCTGTGAATATAGGTATTTCATGAAAAATGCTTCTAATTTCAGACACTAATATGCGAAATTCCACTTAAAATATTCACACGTCGTCTGTACCACTCTTCTCCCTTTCTCAGCAAAATCACCCGACCCCGGGGTTATGGCCAAATCATACCGGCGACGGCCAAACCCCGGACTGTATCGGGTAGTAAGCTTACCGGACCAGATCTTCTCCAGTACCTTTTTGATATTCATTTCATCGAACCACCGGTTCTATCACATCCAAATATCTTCCCAGCCAGTACGGTAACAAAAATTCATCTCCCGCCAACTCCCGCAGGCCATTGTAACCACCATCCAGACGAAATGGATTGGCGTTGTGCCGTACCGCTGCCCGCTCAGCCGGTGAGATCAGTTCGACGGTGGATTGCTCCCTGAAATTATCTTCCAGAAACTGTAAATCCTTCCGGTGCGAATTTTCCATCCGCCAGCGGACCATATCCATTGGAAATTCTTGCAGATGCCATCGGACCGATTCCAGGTCGATTGCACCTGAGGTACCGTAGGTTATAAGGTTCCACAACGCATTCCGCTCTGGTTTTTCAATCACCCAGTGGTCTGTAATTACATCCGCATAGGCTTGTTTCAACTCGTCCGGAGCATAATGGTAGAGTATCCAGTACGTCAAAAAATACATTTCGTCATCGGAATGATTCCATCCGCCTTCCCCCATATTGTGGCCTGCATACATCACATTGGGTGTGGACCGGATATGGGACACGGGAATTTTGATGTTATCCAGATAACCGTGTTCTTCGAACAATCTGTTCCATTCTGCTTTATAAATTTCTTTACCGGTCAATGCGTACGCCAGGTGCAATCCGGCGGTGATGGTGGTACTGCCCAGTTTCCGGTCGGTCACCGTAGTAGGATAGCCATTCAGATATTCCGGATTCCAGCGTCCCCACAGGGTCGGTTTTCCATCCACATCGACAAAGTAATAGTCATTCCGGATGATGTGCATCATGATCTGGTCGATAAAATCTGCAACCCGGGATTTTTCCTCCGGGTTCAGATCCAAATACTGATTCATGATTCCGGCCACCCAGATATAGGCTACAAATTCATCACTGCTCGTATGTCCCTTCCATTCCCAGCCCGGATCGGGGCTTTCCCGCCACCGGTCGGGATCGGAAACTTTATATCCTTTTCGTTCGAAGGTCCGGGAAGGAAATCCATCCAATTGGTTCACAGACAGCAATTTTTCATAAGCTTCGAACGATTCCAGAGCATGAGTTTTGGCATCGGCAGCACCCGTGGTGGCATACCGGAACACCTCACTTCCCAGGTAGAAGGAAGTCCACAGACCATCGTTGTCCGTATCGATCATTTCCATGGTAGTGATATCACCGGGTTCCTGGAGTCGGACTTCACCGATCAACCCATACCGGAGGTGACGCTTGCGGATTTTATCATAAAAATAGTCCGCCTTGTCTTCCAGTTTCATAGGTTTGAAATGAACTTTGGAAACTCCACTCTCGGTCAGGGCATATCCATTTCCTTTGGAATCTGTCGCTATATCCAGGACTTTATCTTCCAGCAACCAACGTCGGGAAGCAAAATATCGAAAGTTCTCGTGATCGGTAGAAACGTACATGCCCCGGGAAGATGCTACCCAGAGCGTACCCTGATGTTCGGCGAGAGCGGTAGGAGGCAAAACCGGCAAGGCGCTATTTATTTTGGAAAGTTTACGTCCCGACTCCCGATCTGCGAGATAATAGCCTGCAGGGGTTCCGACATACAAAGCCTCCGGGCTTAAGGTCCAGGTCGTAATTTTGGAGTCATTGATCACTGAATCGAAACGGCCATCCTGGTAACGACTG
>CBFGVZ010000381.1:0-1910 GCA_965652315.1 uncultured Saprospiraceae bacterium
GGTGATTTTGGTTTTCCGGATCGGGAGGTAGTGGATCACGGATTGAAACATGAACCAGATGTTATTTTATTCCTGGGCGATCAGATCTATGAGCGCAATGGTGGTTACGGGGTCCAGAATAATCCTCCGTATTATAAAGCGGATCTGGATTTTCTGCGTAAATGGTATTTGTTCGGATGGTCCTACCGGGATCTGTTCCGTAACAGGCCCTCTATTTGTTTGCCGGATGATCACGACGTGTTCCACGGCAACGTATGGGGGGAAGGCGGTAAAAAAACCATCCAGAAAGGAACAACAAAACAAAAACAGGATAGTGGGGGATATAAATTACCCGCAGACTGGGTCAATATGATCCAGATCTGTCAGACCAGCCATATGCCCGACCCCATTGATCCTACTCCGATCAAGCAGAATATAGGCGTGTATTACACAGGCTGGAAATATGGCGGATTGGATTTTGCCATTATCGAGGACCGCAAATTCAAATCGGCTCCTAAAAATTATTTTCCTGAAGAAGCTGATGTAGAGAATGGGTTTGCACAGAATCTTAAATTTGATTTTAAATCCTTCCAGGAACCGGATGTGTTGCAATTACTCGGTGAACGGCAGATGGATTTTTTGAAATCCTGGACGGAAGACTGGACTGGTGGCGTGGAAATGAAGGCCTTGTTATCGGCGACCTCATTTATGACATTACAGACTTTACCGGTTGGAACCAAAAACGATTCGGTGACATCACGCCTGGAAATCCCTGAAAAAGGGGAATATGTGCAGGGCGATGACCTGACCCGGGATATGGATAGTAATGGCTGGCCGGTAGTCCGCCGGAACGAAGTGGTGGAATTGCTCCGGAAATCCCACGCAGTTCATATTGTTGGGGATCAGCATCTGCCCTCGGTGGGTCAGTATGGGGTGGACCAATTTGGCGATGGCAGTTTTGTATTCACGGTACCGGCATTGGGCAATGTCTTCCCACGTCGCTGGTGGCCTCCGATGAATCGGCGGATTCGCCCACTCCTCGGACGACCGGACTATACCGGAGACTTTGAGGATGGTTTTGGCAATAAGGTGACCGTTTTTGCTGCGGCCAGTCCTTACAAAAGTCACCGTACACCAGCCGTCCTGTACGATCGATCCACGGGCTATGGCATTGTGAAGTTTGATAAATCCAGCCGGAAGATTCATTTTGAATGCTGGCCCCGGTATATGGATCCGGAGACGCAGAAAGAAGGGCAGTATGCCGACTGGCCGATAGAGATCCATCAGTCAGATAATTTTGCAGCTTCAAGTCCTCATCAATTGGCCAGCTTACGTGTGACGGGTCTGGATAAGCCGGTATTGAAAATTTATAATGAGGGGTCGGATAAACTGGTTTCAGCAGTGCGAATGCCCGATCGGAAATTTATACCAAGGGTGCCGCGGGCCGGGAAGTACAGAGTGTTGGTGGGTGATCCTGATCGGGAGAATTGGAAAGAAATCTCTATGGACACCAAAGATGATGAAAAGACCGTAGAGCTGCGGTTTGGGTAGCATCATACAATTCCAATAATTTTCTTGCGGATTTGACATTGTTTCAGCGGACCAAGTTGTATTGACGCTTAATCTGCAGGTTCAATTTTTATATTTCATACAGAATAAAAAATAATAATGTGAAGAAATTGATTTACAAAATATTTTTAATCATTGCCGTACTGCTATTTTGTGACAATAATGGCCTGAATGCGGTGGAAGAAATCTCATTTACGGAGAAATCGGTTCCGGTAATTTTTGCTGAACCAAATGTGGAATTCCTCATCAAAGTTTCAGGAACGATAACAGACGAATCGGGGGAACCCCTCATCGGTGTGAATATTCAGGTGAAGGGAAGTACCCTGGGCACCTCCACCGATTTTGACGGAAACTTTGTGCTG
>CBFGVZ010000382.1:0-1871 GCA_965652315.1 uncultured Saprospiraceae bacterium
GGTTGATAATCTCCGGGTACACCGAATAGATATCCGAAACAAAATAATCGTTCTGGATGGCAATGTAATCAAAGTTCCAGGTCAGGGAATTCATCATATTTTCCCGGGTAGTGGACATCACCGGATATCCCCTTCTTCCCATGAGTAAAAAAGGAGCGTTGGGAACGTTCGCATCCAGCACAAGCATACGTGCATTCTGGTCAATTCCCAGAGAATCCAGAAAATTCCCGGATCCCTCAAAATTAGAAATTGCCTTTGACGATCGATCCCATAACGGGACATTCCTCCGATCCGTCTGACTTTTACCGGCAATCAAAACCATTGGAATACAAATGATGGACAAAGAGACAATGGAAAGGAAATTGTGGGCTGTAGATCCTCTTGACTTCGGCCACAGCGATAAGACAACCATAATCAACAATAGGATCGGCAGGAAAAAAGTATCCAGGAAATAATAATCGTGCGCCGGAAATTGGCGAAGCATCAGGATCGACAATAAAACACAGCCTGTAAACATGATCATGGTCAATGCGCCCATCCATTTCACCATCGTAGTAACCGGGGCCAGGATATTTCTTCTTCTTATGCGCATCAATAAAGTGATGAGGATGAGCAGCAGTAATACCCCATAATGATACGTCGAGAAATAATCCGTACCCCAGTGATTGAACGTGGATCTGATCAGAGCCCAGGTTTCCGATAGGTTCTCCGGGGGCATCGGACGATTCAAAAAATCCGATCCGTAACGATCTCGCAAACTCGAGGTATAAATGAAACTCCCGGTCAATAAGACCATACAGCCGGCTATGGATACTATCTTTGACTTATACCCCTGACGGATGTTCCCATCTGTGTCCGCCTGACCGCTTAGTAAAGTAGTCGAGCTTTGAGTGCGGGCAGGTTTGGGCTGCCCCACCAGATCCCGATAACTATCGGGATCGGCTCCAGGGACCATTTTATGCAGGAGATATGTCAATATTTCGAGGCTCAAAACCGCAATGAAAGGGATGGCAAAGGCCAGGCGGCTCAACATGGCCAGGGTAAAAAAAGCGATGCTTGTGATGAAGTACTTCGGACGCAGGCTTGCCCGGTATTTTACGTAAAAATAAATCCCGATGATGGCATTGGCGAGAGAAGGGATGGTCGGTAAAAAACCCGCCTGGTAATAGACAAAAACCGGAGAAGTGGCCCCAAAGATCACCACAAATAAGGAACGAAACTCATTTCCTGTCAGCAAATATCCCAGTCGAAACAGGACATACAAGCCCAGAAAACTGTACAACAGGATGTAGGTCCTGAATATCCACGGTGAATCATCCTTGAAAACCTTCATGATGATGGCCGGGATATAATCATGAATGGGGAAATAAACGGCTGTCTCTGTCCGATCGCTTGGTACCGTAAAGTCGCCAGGGAACAGATGGTTGTATATGAGATTCTGCGGCTTGAAAAAATTCAGGTCGTTGTTCGTAAAACCCACGGCCAGCGCGTATCGGTCGGACTGCGCCCAGGCATGAATATGGGAAGGGAATTCATTGATGTGCTTGATATTCAGGATTATTCCTAAAGATACAATCACCAATAGGACAAATCTGTTTTGAGACTGAATCATTGTCAAATGACTGTAAGAAATTTTATTGTGCAGTTAATCTTCAAATAGGAATCAGATAACCACAAACACGATATTTGTAATAGTTGTGGTTTCATTGCTTCTCGATTTTAAGATGGTAAGAAATGGAATCGAAATCATGATCAGGCACCATTATCCAGTTCAAATCCAGATTTAAAGCGGAGGTGTCATTGCTATAAGCGGTAATCGAATACCGCAGGGAATTATTGGATCGATCGTAGAGGAGGATTCGGTCATTGTC
>CBFGVZ010000383.1:0-1801 GCA_965652315.1 uncultured Saprospiraceae bacterium
AAAAGGACGATAATGCCCTGGTTTGCATATTTGATGTTACCTACTTCCGAACCGGAGTTATCGGCAAATTGCTGGGCTGAAAGGAGAGCGGCCCTGGTAGCATCGGCCAGAAGGTCTGGTTTTATATCATTGACACCGGTGAAATAATACCGGGGACGGTTGGACCAACGGTCACCACTTAAGAAAACTCCCTGATCCAGCAGCTCCGTGGTCAAGCCGGAGACTTCTTCCAGCAAATCCACATTCTCGGTCTGAAGGCTGACCCGAACCGATCCGTTAAAAGGAGGTTGTCCCTGCTGATAATAATTGCGGGACACCGAAACATCCTCAATTTTTATTTCCTGGGAATTGAATCCTTTCCCTTGTAGCCAGGAGGATATGGTCTGCGCCTGCGAAGCCACAGCCTGCTTTACGGTCTCAAAATTGGGCCCATCGATCCGGCTTTCGAGTGTCCAGGATGCCAGGGTCGCTTTGACTTCCATTTCCGCCAGGCCTTTGACGCTGACGTACCTATTGGAAAACCGGCTCTCGTAAAATTTATTTCCGAAGATGAGCGCAGCGATGACGATGGCAATTCCAAGGATTAGAGCAGCTGGAATGAAATTACGATTCATTATTTGTGTAAGTTTGTTATTATGCTAATTGAGGTAGGAACGAAATGGTTCAAATGCAAGGTATGAATTTAAGGGAATTATTTCTAAGACACGTAGCTCAGACCAGTCCTGCACCGATGGGTTTGGAAATCCGGAAAGCCGGGGGGCTTTATCTGACTGACCGGGATGGAAAATCCTATATGGATCTGATCAGTGGAATCGGCGTCAGCGTGCTGGGCCATCAGCATCCGGCTGTGGTCAAGGCGGTCAGGGACCAGGTAGACCGCTATATGCACACATTGGTGTACGGAGAATTCATTCTGTCTCCGCAGGTTCGGTATGCACAGAAGCTCACAGACCAACTAGACCCATTCCTGGATAGTGTATATTTTGTGAACTCTGGAGCGGAAGCCACTGAAGGGGCTATTAAACTGGCGCGCCGATTTACCCGCCGGACTGAAATCATCAGTTGTTTCCTGTCCTATCACGGCAGTACCACCGGTGCCATGGCTCTGAACAGCGATTCGTACTTCACTGAGGCATATCGTCCGCTCCTACCGGATGTCCGGCACATCCGATTCAACCATAAATCGGATCTCGATTTGATCACTGATAAAACCGCCGCTGTGGTGATCGAGCCGGTTCAGGCCGAACGTGGTGTATATGTACCGGACCAGGATTATCTAAAACAACTGCGCCAACGAACCAGGGAAACCAGTACGCTGTTGATTTTCGATGAAATTCAAACCGGCTTCGGTCGCACCGGGTCGTTGTTCGCGCATCAAAAGTACGGTATAGTGCCGGATGTCATGCTGATAGCCAAAGGAATGGGTGGTGGAATGCCGATTGGTGCATTTGTGAGTAACCGGGAAATCATGGGAGTTTTCACTCATGATCCCGTTCTGGGCCATCTCACCACCTTTGGAGGCCATCCCGTGAACTGTGCAGCAGCCCTGGCCACCCTGGAAACTTTATTGGCTGGTGATCTGTTAGACGCAGTAACAGAAAAAGAAGAAATACTGCGTACACTCCTCATTCATCCTCGAATCAAACAATTGCGTACCGCCGGATTATGGGCAGCCATAGAAGTAGAATCCGCCGATATACTGCACCGTACAATCGCCGCATGCCTTGAAGCCGGCATGATTCTGGACTGGTTCCTGTTCAATGAAAAAAGCATCAGGCTGGCGCCACCTTTGACGATAACA
>CBFGVZ010000384.1:0-1786 GCA_965652315.1 uncultured Saprospiraceae bacterium
CCGGTGACAGATCATGTCGGTTGAACAATTCGATCGCTCCATCAAAAGTTTGCTTGACCAGTAATCGGGCATCGGTTTTGTCAAATCCCATTTCCACCGCTGCCTCCATCATCGATTGCATGAAATAAAATACATACGCGGGTCCGCTACCAGAAATACCGGTGGAGGCGTCGATGGATTGTTCGTTCCGCACCTGCAGTGAAATGCCGGTTGTATCCAGTAATTTCCGTACTATCTTTAGTTCCTCCTGGCTCACTTCCGGAGCACTGGTAAAAGAGGTCAGACCTTTGCCGACACGGGCTGGGAGATTGGGCATGGTCCGGATGACCTTTTTCACACCCAGGGCTTCCTGGATGGATCGAATGGTCACCCCCGCCATCAGCGATACGAACAACTGATCCGGCCGTACCAGATCCCGGATGGCCTCGAATAACTTCGCGCTGTGATAAGGCTTTACAGCGATCAACACAACGTCGGCTTTTTCAATACAATCCTCCACCCGGTCGTACACATCGAAATATTCTACTTTCTCCAGTGACCGGACCTTATCGGGTGCGGTATCGATGATCAATAATTCACGGTGTCGAAGCAATTTTGATTCTCCGATTGAGGTGGCGTAAGTCAGGCCCATATTACCTGCACCAATTACGAGTACTTTCATTTTAATTTATACATTTAATACAGGACCGGAACCATGGGTCAATAACATCCCAATTTCCAGCCCTAAAAAGGTGCAAAGGTAAAAATACCATTAGCAGCATTCGTCCCGGGGACCTTATTGCAGGGAAATTGGAGATCCAAACCCCTGTTTGCTAAAATTTATTAATACTTCTGCATATTAATTTCCCCGACTGCAAATACCGGGGCATCGGGTACAGGATGTACGTTGTGCCGAAATGGATTCCATGGAGCTGGTTACACCCTGGTTTTTTACAACAGTAAATGTTAACGTTATTACAAAAAATGGCGTGACCGGTATATCAGGAGATAAATCGGCGTTTCACAGTTTCGCTTCCCTCATGGAAAATGAACCGGTATATGTACCTTTGATCCTATGAAGTCCCAGGTGAAGCACTATCGGGAGGTGAAAAATTAAAAAAACGTGGAAGCATCCAATCAAAACACCATCAGTATCAACAAATTTATCAGTTCCACGGGTATTTGTTCCCGGCGTGAAGCGGACCGGAGGATTGAAGCCGGCCGGGTCAACATCAATGGGAAGGTTGCGGTGAAAGGTAACAGAGTCGCCCCTGGCGATACGGTACTACTCGATGGGAAGCCGCTGAAATCGCGACCGCCCGAAATTTACATCGCCCTCAACAAACCTCCAGGCATAGTCTCCACCACCGACCCCAGGGAGCCAGCCAATATCATCCGTTTCGTCAATCATCCCCAGCGGCTATTTCACATAGGCCGGCTGGATAAGGATTCCCAGGGGCTTATCCTTCTGACCAACAACGGCGATATCGTTAATAAAATCCTGCGGGCGGGGAATCGGCACGAAAAAGAATACCTCGTCACCGTCGACAAAAATATCACATCCCGATTCCTGATCAATATGCGCAAAGGCGTCCACATTCTTGGAACGGTTACGAAAAATTGTAAAGTGGATAAGCTTTCTGCACGGCAGTTCAGGATTGTCCTGGTCGAAGGTATGAATCGCCAGATCCGGCGGATGTGCGAGCATCTGGGATATCAGGTTCGGGAGCTGGAGCGGATCCGGATCATGCACATCACGCTCGAAGGTTTGAAATCAGGCGATTGGCGGGAATTGACTCTTGAAGAG
>CBFGVZ010000385.1:0-1757 GCA_965652315.1 uncultured Saprospiraceae bacterium
AGATGACCGGGGAAATCTATTTTGATATAAAAAAAATGTCTGATCCGAAAGCTATCGGAAGTGAGCCATTTATCGTCCATACCCCCGATCTCGATATCCACGTTCTGGGAACGGAGTTCAATGTGAACAGTCGGCAGGCTCATACCGATGTTTTACTGGAGGAGGGGCGGATCGAGCTGAATATGTTGCGACAGGGCAGACTGGAGATGCTTCCGGGAGATTTTGTGAGCTATTCGCTGGCAGAAAACAGGATATTGAAACAGGCAACGACCCGCAAACCGGAAGTGATTACCTCCTGGAAGGAAGGGGTGCTTCTGCTGGATAGCATATCCCTGGCATCCACATTAACCTTATTGGAGGAAACCTATGATATTAAAACTGTGATTCAAAATGTAGAATTGGGCGCCAAAATCCTGGTAGGGGGGGTACCCAATGACAATCTCGAAATGTGTGTGAAGGCGCTTCGAACCATCTATAATCTGGAAATTGAACTAACACCAGACAGCTTGATCGTTCGATAGGTCAGCCTTGCAATTCAAAGATCAATTAAACGGAAACAATATGAAAAAAGAATTTAACACATTAAGCAATTTCCTGATCGGAATACTGATTTTTCTGAGTGGTTCGACGTTTGCATCTGCTACTATACCGTTTATGCAAGACAGGCAATTAAGCGAAATCCTTTCAGAAATCAGCGAGAAATATCAGGTAATTATTACGTACGACGCGGCTATGCTCGAAGGGGTCAAAGTAGATATAGAGTCCAATGAGCTACCCGATAATTTTGAGGCTGCCCTGCATATGGTGATGGAGCAGACCAATTTAGATTATATGAATCTGGGGGCTAAATATTACGTGATCTACAAAGACACCAAACGGGGGAAAAAGGATATGCGTAAGCTCAGGCGGAAGATAAAACAAATCCAGAAAATTGAATCTTCCGGAAAAATTACACTCGGCAGGAAGCAGTCAGCATCCGGTATACAGGCATTGAATGTGATAAGGTCAATCGAGATTTTATTACAGAACATTGAAGTGTCCGGTACCGTGGTGGACGAAGAAGGAAATCCCCTGATCGGTGTGAATATTCAGGTGAAAGGGACCAACACGGGCACAGCCACTGACTTTGACGGCCGGTTTACGTTGTCTGATGTAGAAGAAGACGCGGTATTGGTGGTGTCATATATCGGGTATGAAACGAAAGAAATATCGATAGACGGCCAATCATCTATGACCATTAGTTTACGTTCTGATTCCCAACTATTGGATGAAGTAGTGGTAGTCGGCTATGGTACTCAAAAAAAGGTGAACGTAATCGGTTCCGTTTCACAAATTTCAGCCGAAAAACTGGAGAATAGACCTGTTACTCAATTAAGTCAGGCAATTACCGGACAAATGCCCGGTGTGACGGTTATCCAACGTTCGGGTCGACCTGGTAATAGTGGTGGCGAAATACGGGTACGGGGTGTGGGTTCTTTTGGTGCGACACCCAATGCTCTTGTTCTCGTCGATGGAATTCCGGGAAGTTTAAATGAGTTGAATCCGGAGAATATACAATCAATTTCAGTGCTGAAGGATGCATCATCTGCCGCAATATATGGTGCAAGGTCTGCGAATGGAGTAATTTTGGTTACGACAAAAAATGGAACAGCCAGCAAGTTGTCTGTGAGCTACAATGGATATGCAGGGTTCAATCAGGCCACAGAATTACCCGATTTTGTGGATTCATGGGATTTTGCGGCCATGTATAACATAGC
>CBFGVZ010000386.1:0-1733 GCA_965652315.1 uncultured Saprospiraceae bacterium
ATGTTCCAGGAATTATTCCGGAATGCGCAGAGCTGGGGCTCTGCGGTCCCAGGGGAGCATCCTACGCTCCGCTGCGGATGCTACGCAATTACCGGGAATAGCTATCAACTGCTTTTGGAGTTTTCGCAATCATAATTCATAGCAAAAAGAACGTGAGATTTATGTCACACATATTCTCTTCCTGTCTCACCCTGAAGTAAGAAGCTTTTGATGATTTAAAGCTTACTTTCATTATTTCCTGATTAAGATTACTTACCTTGTACAATATTATTTAGGCATAATAATTCATTTCGATTGAAAAATGTATGGCTTATTTTTATTCTTCTAGCCAGCTGTGGACAAAACAGGGATAATACATCCAATTTAATAACAGAAGAAAACCTCAGGCAGGATTCCAAACAAAACCAAACCACCCTGCACAAAGAAATACCCTCAAAAAGAAACTATAGATATTTTGAACCCACATCCATTGACACCATTTTGGATTTTTCTGAGGACTTAAGTTTGCAACTAAAATATTCAGATTCAACCACTATTCAACCTTATTATAAGGATCAAAATATCATTGATTCCCTGGCAAAATCCTATGGAAATTTTTACGAAAGAGCTCAAGCGATCGAAAATTATCGACTACAGAGGTGTGGGGATCAAGTTAAAAGATCGGGTGATACTATTTTTACGAGATTGATAAATGGTACCTGGGCTTCGATCACGCCCAATCCCGAAACCATTGAAGCAGGAAATACTTTTGAATATTACTTCAAAGACGAAGGGTTTTATTTGATTCGAACTCAATGGTCCGAGGGAAGCGAATATAAACTGATCAATCACCTCGATGGGCGTATTACACCCATATGGGGAATCCCGTATTTCTCTCCGGACTCGCGATATATGATCTCGGTGAATGGAGATATTGACGCGGGTTATACACCTAACGGTTTTCAGATATTCAAACTTAACAATAGCCGATTAAAATTGATGGGTAGTTTTGAACCAGTCCTATGGGAGCCTGGTGCTGCGGAGTGGACAGATAAACAAACCATGAAGATCCGATGCCGTACAACAGAAATAAAGAAGGATTTAATTCATGATAAATTTTTCTACGTCGGGCTCCACATTAACTAATCATCCAATACGGTTGATTCCTCATAAATTTTTATTATCCGGCGAATATTTCCTTCGAACCTCTCTGTCTCCTCCCGGCTCTCCCGGATAAAATCATTGTCCTCCAGTTTTCCCACTACGCTTTTCATTTCATCTTCGGAATCATAGGTCATAGCCCGGAATCCATTATGATAGTCCTTGGCGCGGGATTCGTAGATCCCATTGGTAATCCATTGAAGGGTCTCCACGCTTTCATCAAGGATGGCATCGAGGGAATCAATCCAATCTGGAATTTCAAACACCGCCTGGTATGCCGCTATCGCCTGTTTGAGTCGATTCTGGTTGTAACTTTTCTCCACCTCGAGATAAAAAGTATGGATGTCTTCCCAGCTATTTATTTCCCCTGATTTGATCGCTGATTTCAGATCGTTCAGTGCTGATAAGGGGATAAGCTGCCCTCCGACGTTGTCCCACGGTTCAAGCTCAATATCTGGTTCCATTCCCTGAAGCATGGGGTCCATATTCTCCTGACCGCCTTCAGATGCCCCCATTAGTGAAATGGCCAGATTGTACCGGATCAAACGCCTGAAGATGTCATAGGCTTCCACGATTTTTCGGATCACCACGGG
>CBFGVZ010000387.1:0-1705 GCA_965652315.1 uncultured Saprospiraceae bacterium
CTTCCCGGATCAATTTTTTATCGAACAATGCACCTCCGATCCCAAATCCATCGGCGCCCGCATTCCAGTATTCGGACAAATTGTGTACATCAATACCCCCGGTGGCGATCAACTCGATGTGGTCAAAAGGTCCATTTAGATTTTTAATATAGGAAGACCCCATGGCAGAAGCGGGAAAGACCTTGATCATATCTGCTCCAGCCTGATGTGCCCGGTATATTTCGGTAGGCGTCAGGGCTCCGGAAATGATAGGTATTTTTCTGTCATTACAGCGGGCAATTACGCTTTCATCCACATTAGGAGTCACGATAAATGTGGCACCCGCCCCGAGTGCACGGTCCAGTTCTACAGTATTGCGCACTGTACCCGCCCCAATGTTTAACCTGGTACCAAATTGATCCACGCTCTGACGGATCTGAAATTCCGCATCCGGGCTGTTCATGGTAATTTCCACGGTATGTAAACCCGCTTCCACAAAGACCTCCATGACCCGCGGAAGATCTGATGAAGCCATATTACGAATTATGCCAATGATGGGCATTTGATGGAAAAGTGTCCAATCAAAAGAACCGTTCTCAAATTTCATATTCAATTATCCTTTTTCGGATTCGTATATTTCATAAAGTCGAACCTGGCCGTTGACCGTAAATTGATCCACCTGGCCCGGTGGGGTAAAATAGACCGGACATTCGAAATCCAGATTTTCTGCTGCAGTGCTGTAATAGTCATGTAACTCCCTTTGACAACTAAAGATTACCCGACTCACCGACCGTCTTCGAATACTCCGTAATTCGTATCCAATCAGCAATCCGCTCAGAAAATAAAAATTCATCGCGGGGGTCAATTTCTTTAATAAAACGTTGGTTCGAACCTTAAAAAGTGCCTCCAGTAAACCCATTTTACCCGAATATTCTACTCCACTCAAAAAATGTTTCCAATCTTCAGACACCGGGGGTGCAACCGGAAACAAGACAGACTCTTTCAGCAATCCCTGCCGGCTGAGCATAGCAAACAGGTCTCCAGTAAAAAAAGTATCAAAATCCGTTATCCGACCGGATTGGACCACAACGTGTTTGGAATGCGTGCCCGGTAAAACCACCAGAACATCTTGATTGCCAGCCTGGGCCTGAATTTCTCCCAGCATACCTATGAGTTGCACCTCCTCTCCACGCATCACATCATCTTCTGTGTGAAGACCGGAAATCAGTAAAATGGGTTGTTCCCGCGTTGATCCGACAATCACCTTTTCCACGACTGCATCCGACCCGTCCAGATTAAAGGGGATTCGGGCATATGGCAATTCTCTCATTCCAATGGATGATGATGCCATTCCAGAGATCACCAGCGGTATGGGCTGATCCGAAAGCTCCGGCGGTTTCTCCAGCGAATCCAGTGCCGGCCTAAGCGCCTTGAGATAAGTGCCCTTCCTGGCCTCCTCAGTACACCAGGGATCATTACTGCTCTCATCATAGATTCGGGCGATGCCCCGATCAGAATGAGTTTCGTGAAGTATTTGGCGATTCGCTCGTTCCACCCATCGCACCCGAAGTGAAGAGGTGCCCCAGTCACAACAAATTAATTGATTTTCCAATTCAATCTGGTATTATATACAATATACTGCAAAGTACAGACATAGTTTTTTTCAAAATAAATTTCAATGAAAATTGTCAGATAAAAAAATGAATCGAAATATTGCGATAGAATA
>CBFGVZ010000388.1:0-1670 GCA_965652315.1 uncultured Saprospiraceae bacterium
ACCAGGCGGATATTCTGAAGCTTTTTCCCATGCTGCCGGGAGGCGGACGGTAAAATTTAACGGTTCTGCCAAAAGCCATCTTCAGTGACGGTCTTGGCTGCTCGTGGACCAGTCACCCCTTTTGCTCAATTTAGGCTCATGGCCGGCTTAAGGGTCTATCCTGGGTCGTAACTTTTAGGACTGAATATATGGAATACCCTGACCAGATACGTTAATAAATACAACGATCATCTAAAATTTTGACAACATGACCGACCGAAGAGAATTTATTCGCCAGGCTTCTCTAATCACCGGTGCTGCTATGACCGGCCCTCAGATATTTGCCATCAACAAATCCACCACCCCAAGCGATACCTTGCGGATCGCCCTGGTAGGCTGTGGCGGAAGAGGCACAGGCGCCGTCGCGCAGGCTCTGCAAGCCGATCCCAACACGGAACTGGTAGCGATGGCTGATGTGTTTGAAGAACAAATCACCAATAGCCTGGAGGCGCTGACGGAAGTCGAAGGCATCGGAGATCGCATAAAGGTGAAAAACAGCGATAAATATCTGGGCTTTGATGCGTACCAGAAAGCAACCGGCCAGTGCGACGTGGTTATCCTGGCCACGCCACCAGGTTTTAGGCCCGAGCACTTTGAGTACGCAGTCGAGCAAGGCAAACACGTCTTTATGGAAAAACCCCTGTCGTGCGATAGCCCGGGAACCCGGCGGATATTGGATGCGGGTAAAAAGGCTGATGAAAAAAATCTGAAAGTCGTAGTAGGGCTTCAAAATCGATATGATCCGGGATATCAGGCCATGGTAGAACAAATCCAGGCGGGAATCATCGGCCGCATTACTAACGCCACCTGTTACTACCTAACCCGGGCCTATCAACTCGTACCTAGAAGCCAAACAGCGAATGAATTGGCTTACCAAATCAAAAACTGGCACTTTTTTGACTGGATGTGGGCGGGGGCTACTGGGGGACTTCAAATTCATAACACGGATATTGTACACTGGGTGAAAGGCGAATACCCCATCTCCGTTCAGGGCATCGGAGGTCGAATCGGGCCATCTTTGCCGGGGACAGGGGACAGTTACAACCATTTCTTCCTGGAATACACCTATGCGGATGGCACCAGATTATACGATCAAATCCGAACCATCGACCGGACGATGCGCAAAGGCGGTTCGTGGTTTACCGGTACGAAAGGAACCGCCAACATTCGGGAAGGGATCAAGGATCTGGACGGGAATATTCTTTGGAAATACGAGGTTCCGCAATCCCAACGCGAAAATCCATACCAGGTAGAACACGATCGGTTTTTTGAATCCATCCGGAAGGATCGTCCCCACAACGACACGGTATTCGGAGCACATAGTTCCCATGCTGCCAATATGGGCCGCATGGCTGCCCAAGCGGGTGAAGCAATCACCTGGGATACCGCATTACAATCCGACATCCAACTGGCACCGGAAATCACTTCCTGGAATCAGATTCCTCCCATTCTGCCCAATGACCAGGGAATTTACCCATTTCCGTGGCAGGGTGAGCCAGTATAAGCACATAAACGGCATCCTGGAGGGTGGGCAGGTTGATATTGGTGTAGGAAACCAAAATTACGCATTTTTGGCATTCTCCTGATCCACCGAAAAAGCACGCTGGGATGTTGGAGCCCCAGCTCCGACA
>CBFGVZ010000389.1:0-1656 GCA_965652315.1 uncultured Saprospiraceae bacterium
GTCAACGGCACCTGGATCCAGGGTTTTGGTCCGGGAAACAATTACAATCCGAATCTTCAGTGGGAAAGGTCCATTAATTTCAACGTCGGACTCGATTTTTCCATGTTTCAAAATAGGATCAGTGGGAGTATTGAATTTTATGAAAGAACCTCGGACGGCTTGATTGGGCAGTACGATGTGGCAGTCCCACCCAATATACATTCGCAAACCTGGGTCAATGTGGGCACCATCAAAAACAGGGGAACCGAGATTTCATTGACTACGAATATTATCGATCGTTCCGGTTTTATTTATTCTATACATACCATTGCTGCTTACAACAGGAATTGGCTGGTTTCTTTTTCGGATGACATTTATGAATCCGGTCAGGTTTATATGAACACTTTGCCTGCTCCCGGAAGTCCGGGGCCGACTATGCTGCTGGAAGAAGGTGCTGAGATCGGATCGTGGTTTATGTTCAAACACGCCGGAATCGATGATGACGGAAACTTACTTGCTTATAAAAAGGTGGATGGCAGGTTTACTGATGAAAAGCAATTGATCCAGGGGCTGGGTAATGATCAGAAACATTTTGCAGGTACCGCGGTGCCCAAAATAACCGGGAGCATGAATCATTCCTTTTCATACCGGAATTTGGATCTGCAATTATATTTCAGAGGAGCTTTTGGGCATAAAATATTGAATGAGAAGAATATGTATTTTGGATTGAAGGCTTTTGAAGGCGCCAATCTGCTGCGGAAAGCCTATTTTCCAACCGATAAAGGCATCCAGTTGCACGAAGTAAATGATGCCAAAAAAGTGTCTGATTTCTTTCTCCAGAAAGGCAATTGGGTAAAACTGGATGTGATCAGCCTGGGATATACTTTCCCACAAATACCCGGGATAAATAATCTGAGGCTTTATCTGACTGGTAGAAATATGTTTTTATTTACCAGGTATGATGGAATAGATCCGGAACTGGCGCCTATAAACGGCCTTGAACCCGGGCGTGAGACGCAGGCTTATTATCCGGTTTCCCGGACGTTGACTTTGGGACTTCAGGTTTCCTTTAATTGATTAAAATACTTAAAATGGCGGATATGAAATCTATTTATAAATACTTGCATTTGTTGATTTTTGTGTTGACGGTCTTGTTCGTCAATAGCTGTACCAATTTGGAAGAGGAATTATACAACCAGATCAATGCTGACAGTTTTTATCAATCCAAAAGCGATGTGATTGCTGGCCTTGCCCGCGTTTATGAACATACTTCCTGGGCTCTACACAATGACAGTGATTGGTGGAAACTGAATGAATTAACCACAGATAACATGTCAATCACACAAAAAGGCCGACACTGGTATGATGAAGGTACCTACGTTCGGTTACATGGTCACAAATGGAATTATCTCTATGGCGATCTTTATGACGTGTGGCAGGGTATGTACCAGGGTGCCGGATACGCTAACAATTTTTTTAATGACCTCGAAACGATCATAAAGCCACAAGCCGAAAAATTTAATATGACGGAAACTGAGATCGAAAGTCTCAAAGCCGAAATGATGGTATTGTCCGCCATTTTTCATATGCACATACTGGAAGCATTCGGCCCCCAGGGCGTGATATTTACACCGGACATGGAAGGGTCGGTCCGGCCTGCGTCTGAATCGGGTACAG
>CBFGVZ010000390.1:0-1654 GCA_965652315.1 uncultured Saprospiraceae bacterium
GAGCTCTTATACCAGGTATCTCCTGATCTCAGCATCAGATAATACATTTGGCCAACACCCTTTATTCCAGGGATATCAAGTTTAATATTCTGTTGTCCAGCTGTCTGGAAGCCCAGTTCTTGTCGATAAATACTTTGACCCAGAACGTTGAATATTTCGACATGTGATTCTCCTGAAACGGGTAAATCGTACTGGATATTGATCCCCTCCCTTGCCGGGTTTGGAAATACTTTGATAGATTCTATATTGTCATGGTCCGGATAAAGTAGTCCTGTCGAAGTAGGTTTGACCAGAGATGCCGTTCCGGCAAATATATTGGTTACGTAAAATGATCCGTCCCCATTAACTATAAAACCCGGACTGGCTCCGAATCCACTGACAACAGTATCCCGGAGACCTTGTGCATTGGTATGCGTGATCAATGCGCTTCCATTAGCAAAAGGCGGTAAGCTATCCATTCTGAAATTCGCGAATTGCAAAGCATAAAACCCATCACCTTCCGGATGCATGGCCATGTCAGTGACCAGGGTATATCCGGAATCAGCTATCGATACATTCCCTTCCATATCGATACGGTAAATATTGGATGCCCCATCATTGAAAGGAAATCCGGTCAGAGAAGAAACCAAAAAACCGGCGGTATCCTGGACAATTCTGGTAGGCACAGGGTCGGTCATCGGCGGGCCGAAAGGAGCTGTGTTGGGGACCGGATCGAAAGTAGCAAAAATGCTCATTATGCCGGACAGACCATCTCTTTTGATAATGGCATTGGCTGCAGCATCTACGATATACATGTCACAGCCATCATGTACCAGAGAAAACGGATTGGATTCTTCATAACCCTGGCTACGGACAAATTCGCCTACCTTGATCTGATGAAGTGCGTCTTCCGGGCCCAAAGGTCCGCCACCAAGTAGCAAAGTACTGGCATCATAAATCAGAACAGATGACCCCAATGGGCCGGGCACTTCGCTCATGAAAACGGCTGCTAGCGTGCCTTCCAGCATCTGTACCCGGTAAGGCCCTACCACTTCTTGAGTGGTTGTGTCAAAATAGGAGGGCATACCAGTTAATACTCGCACCTGACCCAGAAGTGGATGTATGGCTGTCACGCCTCCGTCATCCTGCCCGGTGCCTGCTTCTGCAATCAGGATAGTTCCTTCCGGGCCTTGGTCGATTCCGACGGGTTGTAATAAATTCTGCGCCACTACTGACACTTCGGTCTGACTATAAGCGATGCTGGTTGAAATCAGGAAAAGTAGAGTAATTAAATGTTTCATAATGGTTCTTTTTTACGGTTGGATGTTGCGGTAAAAATACAAAATGTTACAATTAATCGATTGTTTTGGTTCACAATATTGTGCTTTTATTTGGTTCCATCAGTTCACTATGTTCGCCGCTGCATGATTTGCGCCAAAATAACATCGTCCAAAGAATAAAATAAACTTCAAAAACATATGGTGAACCGTTAGATCCGGAAATCATAAAAACTGGTTTCTTGATCTACAGGATTGATTCGGGATTAACCATGGCCCCACATCCCATTTATAAAGACTGACCAAAGCGAAGAATTCTGATTTCTATATAAAAATTGGTACACGACACAGAGCTCTCAACCCCACTTGTCGGAATACACCCATTATATTGCCGTTTT
>CBFGVZ010000391.1:0-1633 GCA_965652315.1 uncultured Saprospiraceae bacterium
GCCTACCCCATAAGGAACATAAAACAACCCCAGGAAAGATAACAACCACACCGCTCCGCTATCCACCCATTGAAGGGGAAGAATTCGTGTTTTCAACAGCACGAAGACAATGACCATTCCAATGACTGCTCCCGGTACAGGCACAGGAAGAAATGCGGACAGCCAGGTGCCCAGAAAGTAAATCGCTGTGAGGATTAGTCCACCTCTTAAAATGATCCAGAAGTCACGCGACCAGGAAAGTGCAGGATTCGACATAAACAATAATTTTCGAATGAAGGTACGGTTCCCTGGTTGAAAATCGAATAACAAATCCTATTCACTGTCAGAAAATGTACATAGCTTCTGATTACACAATGGAAAGTGATTATACAGATCCATGGAGGGGGCTATACACCAATTTGACTTTGAGTCAATTATTTTCAATTTTTATTCTTCGCAATTTCAATGCAGAACAAATATTCAGCCATTATTCGACATAAAACGTTAACGTACACATTAAGATAATTAAAGTATTAATATATCGATAATACTTGTCCATTAATCTGGTTCAAAATCTTGAACCTAATTCAGCTATTCTGATTATTTAGCCGTTTTATATCCTTTTTTAGTTATTATTTTTCCATTTGTAAAAATAACTTTCTACCTTGCAATTCTGATTTTGGAAAGTAATTAGGTATCATTTTGAAATTGAGTTCCAGTAGAAACACCCAAACACGGGATGATTTGTCTATTATCCCTACTATATTATCATGGATTATATGTATTTAACCTATGGAAAATAATGAATTATGAAAAAATACATACTTAAAATTTTGTTGTTCGTTCTGATGAGTTTGTCCGGGTTTGCGCAGACAGATCAAACCAAAACCATCGGTGGGATCGTGAAGGATCAGGACGGTCTGGGATTACCCGGAGTCTCAGTGGCAGTTATGGGCAGTGCACAAGGTACCGTAGCGGATGAAAACGGAGAATTCACGCTTGAGGTTTCTGTAGGGGATACCCTGCAGTTTTCCTATATCGGCAAGAAACCGGAAACCATGGTGGTGGACGAGCGCAATATCCTTGAGGTGACCTTATACGATGATGCCTCACTCCTTCATGAAGTACAGGTGGTTGCATTTGGTACACAGAAAAAGGAAAGTGTAATTTCGTCTATAGAATCCGTAAATGTAGCTGATCTGAAACAACCCGCCTCCAACTTAACCGGTGCGTTGGCCGGACGAATTCCTGGCATCATATCATATCAGACTACTGGAGAACCCGGTGCCGATAATGCCCAGTTTTTTATCCGGGGTGTGACCACATTTGGATACAAGACCGACCCGCTTATTCTCATAGATGGTTTTGAAGCATCGACCACGGATCTGGCCCGATTGGAACCCGACAATATAGAAAGCTTTTCCATCCTCAAGGATGCTTCAGCAACTGTGCTTTATGGACCACGCGGAGCCAATGGTATCATCATGGTCGTCACCAAGTCAGGCTTTGAAGGACCCGTGAAAATTAACGCACGCTTTGAAACCCATTTCGCCACACCGACCCGGATTAATGATCTATTGGATGGGGTGGAGTATATGAGGCTTTACAATGAGGCCCGTGTATCCAGGAATCCGGTTCTCGGAACGTTTTACAG
>CBFGVZ010000392.1:0-1589 GCA_965652315.1 uncultured Saprospiraceae bacterium
CTTTTCAGATGATTTGAAATGATCTGTACAGTGGCTACAACTTTATTTTCTTAAACGCCTTCATCCAATGATTGGCCATCAACTGTGCTCCAGCCAGACTTGGGTGCACGCCGTCGGGCGCCCAGTAAGCGGTCGGAGCTCTTTTCAATGCTTTATCAAATATTGATTGAAAAGGCACGAATTCGGCATCGTATTTTTTCGCCAGGTCGCGTGAAGCCTGACGATAATCATCGAATACAGGAACCCATTTATCTCGCTCAATGGCCGTGCCCTCCAACAAAACAAATGGTTCACAAACGATCAGCGCTGTATCAGGCAATGCCTGTGTCGTACGGGCCAATAGGGCATCGTAATCTGTGGCATATGTTTCGGCTGTACCGGGATAATCCCGCAAGGTGTGCCAGTGGTCGTTCACTCCAATTAAAATACTGATGACGTCCGGTTCCAGTTCCAGCGCATCCACATCCCAGCGGTCGGCCAATTGAAAGACTTTATTGCCACTGATTCCCCGATTATACACCTGCGGGTGCAGATTGGGGTATTCCTCATGCAATTGAGCAGCTGCCAGAAAAGCATAACCGTGGCCCAGTCCGGAGGCCCGATCGGGAATCTGACTGTCTTTGTTACGGCCGGCGTCGGTGATGGAATCTCCCTGAAACAGGATTATAGTCCGATCCCTGTCTTGTGGACTGTTAATAGAAAAGTCCGGGAGTGCAGCCGGAACCACCGGCAACAGACCCATCGCTGTGGAATACTGAAGAAATTGACGTCGTTTCATATACTTAATATCAAATTTAAAATGATCATTGCAAGGCCTGTCACCGTTCCGGGTCCGTGAATCGCCATATTCCTGGTTTCGGAAACATTGCCTGGCTAATTGCGGGGTCAATATATAAAATAATGGAAAACTGATCATAATGTAAGGCGGAATTATATGGCCGCGATGACAACATTTCGCACCATTCCCGGCTTTATCCTCACCCAAAATATGCAACCGGTAAAATACCTCTATCAACTGAAATTTCGTTACTTTGACCCGCACAATGGGGCAGATGAACCGCTGATTCAGAGGGCACCATTGGATTTTAGTTGTAAACAACCACCATCACGTGATTATACACCTCATCGCCAGCCCCCGCAATGTGTCCACCGCTCTGATGTACAGCATAGGACAACACGACAAAATCCATGTAGTGGATGAACCATTCTATGCGGCATATCTCTACCGGTCAGGCCTGGTTCATCCGGATCGTGATCTGGTGCTGAACAGCCAATCCACAGAACGGGCTGAAGTGTTCGCTCAGATTCGGGAACTGGAAGCCCGGCACCCGGTCGTTTTTCTGAAAAATATGGCGCACCATATGATTGCGGAGGATCTGGATCAAATGAAAACCTGGAAACATGTTTTTCTCATTCGTCATCCCCGGTTACACATTCATTCATTCACCAGGGTAATTCCGCATCCGAGTCTGGAAGCGTTGGGCACCACGACACAGCGAAAATGGTTCGATGAATTGTCAGTCCGGGACATTTCTCCCCACATCATCGACGCCAATCAACTCCTGGGTGATCCGGAAAACATCCTCAGA
>CBFGVZ010000393.1:0-1566 GCA_965652315.1 uncultured Saprospiraceae bacterium
GCCGGAAACGATATGGTCCGTTGTTCCTTTGTGACAAACTGGCCATATACGAATTTCAGATTGGTCTGGTGTTCGATCTTACGGAACAAGTCCACCAGCGATTCGGAATGCATCTCGACATTAACCACAATGGATTCCAAATCCTGACTATTCGCATGGGAGGCCATCAGAATTTGAAGGCATATGCCGTTCAGGATTATATAAATCAGACTCATCCGCATCAAAAATCGCAACCGCTTTTGAAACCCGGGTTTCTTCGTAAATTTTTTGTACATTTGCTTTGTTTTTAATAGTTCTCCAAATTCATTAAAAACACCAGTCAGAAACTTGACGGAATTTTTTATTCGTCAGGTCGAAGGCATTTAAATCACAAACCATCCGGCCCCAATCCGGGTGGTTTTTTTCTTCTGTCGATCATCCAAATTCCGATTTCCGTAAACAGCCCGGATTGTGCAGGTTTCCCCAATCAACCGCACATGCCGGTCCGAAACATCTGATCCTCATTAAGATTCCAATAGGTTTTTCATATATCGATCGTATTCATTCACTGATACATTTCTGCGCGCCCTTCTTACGTATGGCTTTATTCTGAACACCCAATGCCACCGAGAATTTCAACCTGATTACCTTCCAACCGGTATTCTGCATTCATGGCCAGGCTGAGCACTGTGAGCACGTGTTCCAGACTTTCATTGTCCAGAAAAGCACCATTCACGATACAACTCCGGAGGGCCGGATTCACAATTTCCACATCTACATCATACCGTTCCCCGATCTGTTCCATCGCATTCTCCATGGATACCTGATCCAAAACAAAAAAGGTCCGCTTCCATTCAATTTCCTGTTCCTCATCCAACACCATTTTTTCAAATTCACGGGTTTCTGTATCCACGGTAATCTGTTCATTGGGCAATAATTCTTCATATACCTTTTTGTCATCACCCACCGACACTTTACCTCGTTCTACCGTCACCAGCACTACTTCTTCATCGGGCCAGGCGGTCACATTAAACGCCGTACCCAGAACCCGTGTATTTACAGTACCCGTTTTTACAATAAATGGATGCGCTGGATCGTGCGCCACGTCAAAAAATGCTTCACCGATCAACCGCACTTCCCGGGTCTCAGACCCGAAATCATTATTATAGCTCAATTCGCTATCCTCATTTAAGATAACTGTACTCCCATCCGGCAGATGCAGAAATTGTTTCCCGCTGAAATGATTGCTTTCCAATACCTCCTTCGCTATATCATTCCCTGTTGATGGAATGGGCTTGTCCTGCCCCCAGAATAAAGCTATTACCAACAACAGTACCACGGCAGCGGCAGACGACCACACGAAAATCCGAGAATTCCGGGCTGGTTTTATTGAACCACTGCGCATCCGGGAGTCCGCATAGATATTCTTCCTCATTTCCACTATTTTGGCTGCCCATTCATCATTTACCCCGGTCTCGGCATCCAATTCGCTTTCGAGTAACCTGATCCAATCCGCCCCGATTTCCCGGTCATAATCACCACTCCGGACCATATCCATCAATTCGGAGTGCTCCGTATGTGTGAGTA
>CBFGVZ010000394.1:0-1531 GCA_965652315.1 uncultured Saprospiraceae bacterium
CGCACCGCGCATCACCTGCGAATAATCAATCCAGGGGCTTCCGCGTAGTAATCGCTATTCGGTTCCATCCATTTATGGTGACAACAGCCATGATTACGGCAGCCAGTTCTCGTTGGCTTAAATGGGATGCAGCCCGGTCGTAGACCTCATCCGCTACATGCTCTTCCGTGATCAGGGTCATGGCCTCCGTGAGCGCTAATACGGCTTGCTCTTTTTCCGTAAAAAGCTCTGTTTCCCGCCAGGCATCCAGTAAAAACAGTCGTTGGGCTGTCTCCCCAAGCTTCAAGGCGTCCCGGGTGTGCATATTGATACAATACGCGCATCCATTGAGTTGAGAGGCGCGGGTTTTGATAAGTTCGTACAGGTTTCTATCCAGACCGCTTTGGGTAATATATTTTTCCAGGCTCTGCATTGCTCTATATGCTTCTGGATCCACTTGCGCTAAATTTATCCGTTCTGTCATGATCTTGGTTTATGGTGATTAAAAAATAAAAAAACAATGAATTATGCCGCTCCGTTCTTTCGATTTAAAGAAGTGCATTCGCTCATTGGCCAAGAGCCTTGTCAAAAAGTAAGATCCCTTGCTGATTTACCAACAGTAGAATTCACGGCTTGGTTGTAAATACCAGACATGGATAACAAAAAATTTAATTCAAGTGCAACTCTCAGGATGGTCGTAGGAATATAAATGAAATGGTTCAGAGGCACTCTATTCCTATCGTGCTCATTGACTCCAAAAAGGAATGCCATTCTAAAAATGATACAAAAATGACCACTCAATGTTGTTTCGAAAAGCTTCATCCATATGACCTAGCTTTCGTACACCTCCAAAGCTTCCTTCAGCTCCCGGACAAATGTTTGCCGAACCGAAGCTGGTTCCAAAACCTCCACATTTTTACCAAAACTGCGTAGGACGCTGAACAATTCATAGTTGGGTTTGACCTGAATCTGAATCAGGGTCTTCGTGCCCGATTTCCGGATCTTCTGACTTGGGTGAAGAGGTTTGGTCAGGACGTAAGGCAGGCTTTCAGGAGAAAATCGCAGCAGGATGGTTTCGATCTGTGCATCCAACTCATGGGTCACGCCGATGATATCATAGAAGTAATCCTCGAAATCGACATCTGTTGGAATAAAATCACGGGGAATGGATTCGATCGACTGTATGCGGTCGAGGGCCAAATTCCAGAAAGCACCCGGGGCCGATTCATTGAGTCCGATGAGGAACCACCGCTGGTTGTATTGCTTGAGGTAGTAAGGATGAAAAATGTACCGAAAATTCTTTCCGGTAAAATCGCGGTATTGGATCGACAGAACCTGCTGGTGGGTGATGGCCTGGAAAATTTCAGTAAAAAACTGGATTCCCTTCAGGTCGGGATTGTGATCGATCCCGATGAGGGTTCGCCCTTGATATTGCTGTCCGGAGATCTGCTTAGCGTTCTCGCGCAGGGAATCGAGCCAGGCTCCGAATGGGAAATTGGAAAGACGTTCCAGACCCTGGAGGATATGCCCAAGCTCGGTTAGTTGTTGGGGG
>CBFGVZ010000395.1:0-1519 GCA_965652315.1 uncultured Saprospiraceae bacterium
GCGAGTATGTTGCCGGATCATTTTATGTCCGATGCCAATTACTACAATCAGATCATTATGCAGATACTTTCTGACTCACAGACCGCTACTGAAATCGATTCGGAAATGGGCAATCTGGAATATGACAGTATCAACGGAAAACAAGCACTGAGTTATTTGCGGTATGATGTGGTTTATGATACAGATTATATGGCGGAATTGGGGTATAACTTCAGTAAAAAAGAGATCAAAAACCTCAGTACAATGGACAACCACCAGAATATCCCCCTGCTGTATGAAATCGGTAAAAAAGCAGCAGAACGCCAGATGAAAGCGGATCATTTCCCGGATATGGACCTGTCAGCAAGGGATCGCGATCCCAAAATCCAAAGGTTTACCCAGAATAAAAAATGGGATCTGGACTTCGAGAAGGTTCGGAAAAAACCACTCTCCATCGAAGCAGTCCAAATTCCGGATGCGTTTGAAGTGGAAACGATCGAAGGGATTATGCAGGGCAAACCGGGTGATTTCCTTATGCGAGGTGTTCGGGGGGAATTGTATGTCTGCGACCAGGCCATTTTCTACGAAACATACGAAAAATGTGATCAGGATGAGTAGTCACAACGTCTATATTTCTCATGCCTGGGGAGGTGAAAGTGAACAGATCGTGCAGGAGATCTATAAACGGTGCCGCAAAGTCGGTCTAAATATATTATTGGATCATAAGGATCTCGGTTACCGGGAAAGCATTTCTTCTTTCATGAAAGACCTTGGTCGGGCGGATGCGATCATCCTGGTTGTCAGCAATAAATATTTGCACAGTGAGTACTGCATGTATGAATTGCTCCAAATTTATGAAAATCAAAACATTCTTTCCCGAATTTTTCCGGTTGTACTCGATGAAGTATCCATAGCAAAGTCCACCGAACGGCTTGATCTGGTCAAATATTGGGAAAATGAAACGGAAAATCTGGAAACCAAAATTCGGGAGTTAAAGAATCTGTCCTACATTGAGGGCATCACGGACGATCTCAATCTGTATCAAAAGATCCGAAACAATATCGCTAAGCTCACAAAAATTCTGAAGGATATCAATACCCTGAATATTAAAATTCATAAAGAGAATGACTATAACCAACTTTTAAACAGTATTCAGGCATATCTGAAAGAGGTTGATGCTATGGGCCCTTCATATGAAATGGCTCGAGATGGGAAGCCGGTAAATCAGAATCCAAATGCGGCCGGCTCTACGGACTCTGATATTCAAGTCAATTCAGTGGATTCCCCCGAATCCGGTCAGCGCAAAGGATGGATTGCTAAGATTTTTCGGGTGTGGCCACTGGCTCTTCTGTTGGTGGCGGTTGCAGCGTTGGTTTATAGTTGGTCAGGAACTTCGCATAAAGAAATGCTCTCCGGAAAAGTCCCAATACCTGAAGGGGAGGGTGTCAGGGAAGGGAATGTTGAGAATACAACTGAGTCAATGCCGGATAATCAGGAAAACCAGGCAAAGCCACAATTCACCCTGTCTGAGTCAGAACCC